>JAHDGP010000292.1 GCA_020627525.1 Bacteroidota bacterium | reverse complement strand
GAGTTTTGATGATTAATAGAAGTTGAAGGATCAAATGCTTTATTGTTGGTTTTAAAAGTAGCGGCGTTTTTAATGTTTTTTGATGATGAATTAACATTATTGTTATCAATTGTTTTAGCATTTTTAGCAATTGTATTAGCCGCTAAATCTTTCTTTGATAGCTGATTTTCATTATAAGAAAAGAATACCCAAGAAACTATGCCAACTAATAAAAGCAATAAAAGAATTGAACCAAAAAATCTAAAATATAAATAAGAAATATTTGGTTTCCCATCTAAATCATTTTCAATGGAGCCCCACAAACCTTCTACATCAAAATCATCATTAGGTGATTTTTTGTATTGAAATCTTTTATTATATTCTTTATCTAGATTATTCATTTTATGAAGATTTTGGATAATTTAGATTAATATTTTTATTTGAATTTTTGACAAATTCATTTTTTAACCAATACCTTGCCCTTGACAAACGCTTGCGAGAAAGTGCAATGCTTATTTTTAGCAATTCTGAAATCTCTTGGTGATCGAAACAATCAATAACAAATAAGTTAAACACATCAAAATAGTTTTTAGGCATTTTCTTTAACAATTCAAACAATTCATCATCAGACATGTTTTTGTATACTTCAGGCTCCATTCCTTTGTCGTGATAATTTAGCTGGAATTCATCCTCATTGATAACACTGTTCCTTTTGTTATAGTTAAATGTAGCGTTGATGGTAATTCGAACAGCCCAAGAATGAAAAGCACCTTTCAGCTCATCATACTGATCAATATTTTTAAATATTAGAACGAAAGATTCCTGTAAAACGTCTTTTATATCAGTTTGCTTAATGATATAGCGTTGGCAAACAACCCTTAAATAAGGCAGTAATTGAAGATAAAGCTCCTTTTGAGACCTTCTATCTTTCAATTTGCATTGTTTGATTAATTCAACACTAATATTCATTTAGTAGAACTTAATAAAACTTGCCCTGTTACTTTTAGAATCTGCAAAGTTTTGTCATTTAAATGGTTCAAAATTTTGGCAGAGTTCTTAATCTAATTAGATATGAGAAAATTTAGATTCAGTAACAGAACAAGTCGTTTTAAAGGCAATTCCAATTGCTTTGAAGTTGTTTTTGGTTGAAGACAACTTCTTTTTATCAAAAATTTAATGCTTCTTTATATTTTACTCACAAACAGACACAATTGATACACAGAATTTTCCAGCTATTGACGATGTGTTGTTTGAATCATTTTGATCTGAAATCGATCCCAAAACAAGCCCTTCAATGCGTCCTCCTTCGATGTTGCTGGATGCTAATATTAGAACCTCAATTTCATCAATGTTGTATAAAATTCCTTGTGCTTCAGCATAAAAATAGTCTTCCGCAATAAAATATGGGTTCAACACATCTCCCGCCTGAGGCTTGCCATTGCTTCCAAAAGTTATACCAGGTAATCCATCTGAAATACTAAAATAATTTGGGTCTTGATTGGTACCAAATCCATCCCAATCAACATCCACTATCAAATAGTTGTGATCGTATTCTGGGGTAAATTGATTGCTAAATTCAGAACAGCTGGATTTCCAAAGATAGGCTTCACTTTCTGCCGAAAACATAATTGGTGTATTGGTTCCTCCAGCATTTAATTCTAAAGTGTTGCTACAATCAGTTGGATTAACAGCAACATTTATACTTTCTTCCAAGGTGCATCCTAATGCATCAATAACAAATAGTGTATAATATCCGTCTCCATTAACGATTATTTCACTTGTAAAATCTCCTGTTGACCATTCATAGTTATAAGGAGGCGTCCCACCAGAAACCTCGGCTGTCAGTAAGCCGGAACCATTGTGATTAATACTTAATTCAAAACCTTCACATTGACTACTTTCTAAATCTACAAAAATTCCATTTTCCACAATACATCCATTTGCATCTGTAATTACAACATAATAAAAACCACTCTCGGTAGGATTTATAGCTTCAATGGATTCTCCTGTAGACCAATTAAAGTTATATGGAGGCGTTCCACCATAAACTTCTGCCACTAGATACCCGTCATAATCTACAACTTCGACTGTAAGGTCTGAACAATCATTGCTGTTGAACTCGACAAAAATTTCTTGTGAGATAGTACATCCTTGAGAATCTGTTATTACAACAGAATACACACCACTTTCTGTTACAGAAATAGTTTCTGAATTTTCACCATTTGACCATTCAAATATATAAGGTGGAGTTCCACCCCATACTTCAGCACCAATTGCACCATCCAGGTCAAATAATTCTAAATTAAGATCATTACAATCATTGGTATTAAATTCCGCAAAAATTTCTTGTAAAATGATACATCCTTGAGCATCTGTGATTGTGACAGTAAATACTCCACTCTCAGTTACAGAAATAGTTTCTGAGGTTTCACCAGTTGACCATTCATATGTATAAGGTGCGGTTCCTCCCATTATTTCGGCAGCAATAAGTCCATCATTAAAGAATAAATCTGCTCCAAATCCATCACATCCAACAGTTTCAACTTCATATATAATTTGACCACTTACAGTACATCCCAAGGAATCCGTAACTGTCAAATTGTATATGCCACTTTCGTCAACACTAATAGATTCCGTATTTTCATCAGTTGACCAAGAATAGGTAAATGGAGCTGTTCCTCCACTTATTTCTGAAATTAGCGTATTATCTAGTTCATATAGTTCAAGTGCAAAATCATTACATGCTTCACTTTGTTCAGCAACCGTAACTTCATTGGAAACAACACAACCAGTGGAGTCTGTAATTGTAACCTCATATACACCAGGCTCTTCAATAATAATAGACTCAGTATTTTCTTCAGTTGACCAGCTGTAAGTAAATGGAGCGGTTCCTTCGCTAATTTCAACAGTCAATGTATCTTCAGTTTCAATTATTTCAATTTCAAAATCGTCGCATTCAACTACCGCAACAGGATTTTCATTTTCGTCAGTGGATGTTTCATCAAGATTTTCTTTAGTACAGGAGGATAGCACTAGTATAAACAGACTAACTATCGTAAGTATATATTTTTTATTCAGCATAATAATCAAATTTAAACACTAAAATCGTGTATTTCGTAATTTTTATTCGTTCCGAACGAGGTTCATTAAGTATTACACAAGTTTGATGGACAGTGTGACAGTGACAGTACATTTTTTTAACCTTTCGAAAAAGATGTCACCTCTAATGGGGAATAAGATTATGCCATAATCTCACAGTACTACAAAAGTTGAGCTCCCCTGAAGCTTTTCAATGTATTGTTTTCTTGTCATTAGATATTGAATACATTAATTATTGTTATTCGTTGAGAAAGTTTTAGGAATTAAACAAAATTGATTGCTATCTTGTTTCATTAATAGAAACAGAAACAAAAAAAATGCTTCACACTAACTTGCCAATAGTTATATTTTCATTGCCCTATCAAAAAGACTGTACACTTTTATCAGGTAAAGAAATTGCTGAAGAAAAAGTAGACAGGGAATTTACAGGTTTTGTATTTCATCCGTTCCAAACTAAAGAGGACAAAGCTATATTTATCAAGCAGGAAATGTTTGAGAATATCCGCATTGCTGATTTGGATAAATTTGATTCTCATTTCAAATCACCTGATTTTAAAAGCTTGGAGCGCAATTCTTCAGAAAGGCAAGAATTTGTGTTACTAGTGGAGGAAATGAAAAGAGAATTGGAGCAGAAAAATATTTCAAAAACAGTAGCATCTAGGGTGAAAGTGCTGGAAAGAAGCATAGAATACTATTGAGGTATTAAAAAGGATATTGGAAAAACAACCACAACATTTAAATTATTAGAAATACAAGCCCAAAGGAATGGATCAAGCCCTAAGTATTTTTGTGGAGTGGATCAAGCCCTGAATTGCTTTTAGAACAAAGAAATGATAAATTTCAAACAGTATCATTGGCTGGAACGAAGAAAACAAACTCTGAACATGAATGGACGGAAAAAGAACTGGAAGAACAAGGTAACGGATTATATCAAAAATATTCTCTTATCAAATGAATTGGAAAACATTGCTATTGGAAAATTAAATACTGTAAATGCAGGAAATATTGATCATTTAAAAACGATCATAACTGCAACAATGCCTAAGGATAAATCCATTCTGGAAATCGCCAAGAGCTTGCACCCAACGCCTGCTGTTGGAGGTTTTCCCAAAGCAGAAGGTGTTGGCATTATCAATAATTGTGAAAAATACAATCGTTCTTATTATACAGGATTTTTAGGATTAATAGGTCCCTACAATGCTGACCTTTTCGTCAATATACGTTGTGCACAATTTTTTGAAAAAGCAGCATATTTGTATTTAGGAGCAGGAATAACTGCAGCATCCATTCCTGAAAAGGAATGGATAGAAACTGAAAATAAATCTAAAGGATTGATTAGTGCAATAGATTATTCACAATCAATGCTTAACTCTACACGACGATTTTGATTACGGTCTTTGGAAGTTCTATCTGTAATAATAGGCTTGTCACCGCCAAAAGCTTCAGTCGTAATTCTTCTTTTCTTAATACCGTTTGAAACCAAATAGTCTTTTACTGTTTCAACTCTCTCTCCTGACAATTTATATAAGAACTCCTTGTTATTACTCAAGAAATCTGTGTGTCCGTATAATTGAATTTTGTGGGTCGGGTTGTTTTCAAGGTAAGTTACCAAAATGCTTAAATATTCATTTGCTTTGGAATGAGAAATAAATCTCGCCGTATTTTTAATGAAAAACAATTCAGATAATTCTAAGGTCTCTCCACATTGAATGTCTTCTAGTTTTACCAATGATTTGTTTTTTCGACTGATTTTGCTTTTAACAGGATTTACAGGCTCTTCTTTAACAGCTACCACTGGTTTTTCTTCTTCAACAGCCTCTTCAGTATTTACTTTAGGAGGTTCAGGAACATATTTTTTACTCAATCTCTGTTCAATAGCCGCTAGGTCAATTTTGCCTTGTTTAAATTCATCCAAAAGTTCAATAAATTCTTTATCATATGTTTCTGGAAAAATTTTTATTTCAAACAAATCACCTTCATAATTTCCAGCCCAAATGGTGCTGTCATTTTTAATAGCAATATTGTCCACAACAGTCATTTTAAAATCAGGGTACAAAGAATTGCTAATCCAGTTTGGGAATTTCAATTTAAAGTTGTATTGTAAAATACCCTTGTTTGTTGCGATCCAAATATTTCTACCTTTTTCATCAATTTCAAAATCGTGGTATTCAAAATTATTGACAGCAACTGATCTTAGATTTTTGTCAAATCTTTCCCATCTTATCATATCAGTACTTTTGAGTACAACAAGCTTTCCCTCTTTGTTTTCACCCAATACCCAATAGGCACCTCCACCTTCTTTCAACTTCAATGCTTTTTTGATATTTGGTATCTTAATCCATTGATTTTGCATTCTGGCATACAAACCATTTTCCCTAGCCATCACCGCCAATTTGCCGTTTTTTGCAATCATTCCGTGAATCTCACTTCTGTCCTCGGATTTATAGCCTGTAGAATTGTATTTTTTAGTTTTGATATTATAGTCGATGATTTGACCATGTTTTGTTCCTAAAAATAGAACATCATCAGATTTTTCAATACAAGTAACAGCAGTCAATTCTTTATTTGTACTTATATCCTTTAAAGACACTTTTTGGAATTCATTCAATTTCGTCTCTTTTAAAAAATTGGAATACCTGGTTCCTGCCCATACTTTCTTTTGTTTATCAACATGTATAGCAGGAATAGCAAACTTCTTTGCATCATAAAGCACCTTGTATTCATCCACTCTCAGACCAATGGGGGTTACTCTATTGCCATATTGATCAATTAGCTTATCATTTTCATCATACTCAATGGTTAACAATTTTATCAAACCACCTTCTGTTCCAATGAAAATGTATTTTCCATCAGAATCCATACAATTAATGTTAACGGACCCTATACTCGG
>JAHDGP010000291.1 GCA_020627525.1 Bacteroidota bacterium | reverse complement strand
TACTTTCAGCATCAGCTAATTTTTGCTTTTCTTTTGCAACAACTGCCTCGGGAGCACCACTAACAAAGCGCTCATTGTTTAGCTTTTTCATTATGCTTGTTTTGAAGCCTTGATTGTATTTCAATTCCGTTTCCAATCTCTCTTTTTCTCCTGACAAGTCGATCTTCTGACCCAGATCAATAAAAAATTCATTACCATCAACTATAAATGAAGTGGTATTGGGAACAGATGATTTATTAAACTCCAGACTTTCTAAGTTAGCTTTCTTTAGGAGGATGTTTAAAAAGTCGTCGTACTTATTTTTATGTGCAGAAGAGTATGCTTTCAGTGCAGTTTTGGGGCTTAAGCCATTTTTATTTCTGATATTTCTAACAGAAGTAATAATCTCTTTTGCCGTTTCCCCTTTTGCAATTGCTTTTGAACTAAAGTTCTTATTTGCTTTAGGAAAATCCGAAACAATAATATGATCATCACTCTTACGATAGATCAGTTGTTGGTAAACCTCTTCCGTTATAAATGGAATAATCGGATGCATCATTTTCATTAAATCTTCAAAAAACTTAATGGTAGCAGTGTAGGTTTTACTATCAATTGATTTACCATAAGGAGGCTTGATCATTTCGAGATAATCAGAACAGAAGTCCTGCCAAATAAATGAATAACCAGTTTTCAAAGCTTCAGAAAGACGGTATTGAGAAAGTTGTTCTTCAAATCCAATCAGCACTTGATTGAATTTATTTTCAAACCAATTGATAACATGAAAGTTGTCTTCATTTTCTCCGTCGTGCACTTCCCAGCCTTTTACCAAGCGTAAAGCATTCCATATTTTATTACAGAAGTTTCGACCTTGCTCAATCAATTCTTCTTTAAAAATTAAATCACCACCTGCTGGCGAACACATCAACATACCTACCCTTACACCGTCTGCGCCATATTTTTCTAGCAATTTCATGGCATCAGGAGAATTTCCTAAAGATTTTGACATCTTTCTTCTCTTCTCATCTCTAACCATTCCATTGAAATACACATGTTCAAATGGTTTTGCATCTTTGTATTCAAATCCAGCAATGATCATTCTTGCTACCCAAAAGAAAATAATATCAGCACCAGTTACAAGTACATTTGTCGGATAATAGTAATCTAGTTCTTTTTTATTTTCAAATCCATCAAAAACAGAAATTGGCCACAACCAAGAAGAGAACCAAGTATCTACTACATCTTCGTCTTGTCTAAGATCATTTTTGGTTAAATTTTTATTACCCGTTTTTTGCTTGGCTAACTCCAAAGCCTCATCCACAGTTTCGGCAATGAATGATTGTCCGTCTTTCAAGTAATATGCAGGAATTCTTTGCCCCCACCACAACTGTCTAGAAATACACCAATCTCTTACATTTTCCATCCAATGGAAATAGGTATTTTTTTGATGCTCAGGATAAAATTTAATGTCTCCTTCTTTAACCGCTTTGATGGCTGGTTTAACAAGTTCACTCATTTTCACAAACCATTGCTCTGTCAAACGAGGTTCAATGATAACATGAGTTCTTTCCGAATAGCCAATTTTATTATCAATTTCCTCTACTTTTACCAAATGCCCTGTTTCTTCTAATAAAGAAACCATCAATCTTCTGGCTTTGAAACGATCTTCTCCAACCAAAAGCTGAGCATTTTCATTCAAACATCCTGTTTCGTCAAAAATGTCAATGGATTCTAATTTATGTTTTTTACCCAATTCAAAATCGTTAGGATCGTGAGCTGGCGTTATTTTTAAGGCACCCGTTCCAAATTCTACATCAACATATTCATCAAAAATAGTTGGAATTTCTCTTTGGATAAGTGGCACCAAAACCTTAGTGCCTTTAAGATGTTTGTAACGATCATCGTTTGGATTGAAACAGATTGCAGAATCTCCTAATATCGTTTCTGGTCTAGTAGTGGCAATCGTTACATATCCATCATCATCCTTAATTTTGTAACGAATATGATAAAGTTTCGATTTATTTTCTTTGTGGTAAACCTCTTCATCAGAAACCACCGTTTTGGCAGAAGGGTCCCAGTTGGTCATTCTATAACCCTTATATATGTATCCTTTGTTGAAAAGATCAACAAAAACCTTGGTAACCATTTTCGACAACTTCGGCTCCATTGTAAATCGAGTCCTGTCCCAGTCGCAAGAAGCACCGAGTTTTTTTAGCTGATCTAAGATGATACCACCGTATTTATCTTTCCAGGCAAAGCCATGTTTCATAAACTCATCACGGCTTAAGTCCCACTTACTAATGCCTTTCTCATCCTTCAACATTTTCACCACTTTTGCTTCAGTTGCAATGGAAGCGTGATCCATTCCAGGAACCCAACAAGCATTAAAACCAGACATTCTTGCTTTTCTTATCAATACATCTTGAATAGTATTGTTAAGCAAATGTCCCATATGTAAAACTCCCGTTACATTTGGTGGAGGAATGACTATGGTATAAGCTTTCTTTTCGTTTGGAACAGATTTAAAATATTGGTTATCCATCCAACATTTATACCATTTCTCTTCAATGGGTCCTGGTTGATATTTCTTGTTTATTTCCATTTTTTAGCGGTTGTTTTTTAAAAGATACAAAATAAAATGAGCTTGGTCAATCACTTGAACATAAGTAGCTTATTTTATTCCTTTTCCAAAGCAAACGCAAAGGTAGCTTAGATTTGGCTATTGTTAAAATTTCTTTAGGGTTCCTTCAAGCTACTTGGCAATAATTTATAAATCTTAGGTGGCAATCTTTTGATGTTTTGTTCATTCAATGCACCAAAAGATTCTAGTTTATAAGCTAAATCTTTATCTTTTGTCAATAAATACAATCCAATATCAGAACTTTGAATCCAAAATGTACCTGTTTCATCTAATACTATCCCCCAATTATGCACATTGGAAAATGAAGGGCTGCTGCTTTGAAAAAGCAAGTTATTCTCTAAATCGCTCAATTGATATTGTACCAATGTATTTTCCAGATAAATTTTTAAGCTAAGGTTTAAAGAATCATTGGTATATATTCCCTTTTGGTCAATTATTGTATTTAGGTGCAATAACTGATCATTTTGTTTATATTTTGAGCTGTTTTTACAAGAAATGAATACACAAAAAACAAACAAACAACTAAAGGTAAAGATCTGATTTCTCCATTGATTCATAATTTCATACCATTTTCAAATACAATATGCACTTACAGGCGGGTATCCAAAGTCCTATAAAGCCCATTTTCCCTACAAAAAAAGCAAAGAATAATCATTTTTTTATTAAAATATGTGATTTGTTACACCTTATAAAATTTAAGTCTATATTTGCAGTTCATTACAATTTATAATTACAATATACAATCTCATGAACGGTACGGTAAAATTTTTCAATGAAGAAAAAGGTTTTGGTTTTATTACCCCAGACGATGGCGGTAAAGATGTTTTTGTCCATGCAAATGGTTTAGTTGATCAAATTGCAGAAGGCGACAAAGTTAGCTATGATGTAGAAGAAGGCAGAAAAGGATTAAACGCAGTAAATGTAAAAGTCGTTTAATCAAACTCAAAACATATATTTTGAAGAGAGAGGCTGCCTTAACAGGCAGCCTCTTTTTTTGTATTTTTTACGGTGTAAACTTCCAAACTTCATTTGTGGCAAAATTATCGAAAGTTGTACCACCAACAATATAGGCACTTCCATCTATAACAAATGAGGAAGCAAAACCAAATGATTCTCCAGGAAAATCAATTTTTTGATTCCAAAAATAATTCGATATATCAAATGAAACTGTATACTGGTAATTATTGAGCCCATTGGTAATGTACATTTTTCCATCTAATTTAAACACACAGGGTCTTGCTGTAAAAAAAGATTCATATGGAAAATTAGGAATTTCAGCTGCTAATTTCCAAGAATCAAGATTGGGGTCATATTCATATAAATCATTTAATTCATTTCTAGCAAATGCATAAGCTTTTCCATTGATTGTTGTACCCTCTGAAAAATGTGAAATATTTATTGGGAAGCTAGCTCTTTCATTCCAGGTATTGGTCTCTGGGTTGTATAGCCAAAATTGTCTAGTGCCTTCATTTCCAAGAAGGTACCCCTTATTATTTAACACAAAGCTTTTACAAAGTTCTCTTGCATACGATGGATAATTTGCTAACATTTCCCAAGTATCTGTTTCTGGGTCATAAGAATAGAAGTCATTCAAATCTGTAGACAAATCATATCCACCACCAACATAAGCTTTTCCATTTATCACAAAACTAAATGCACCCGATCTTTTAGGACCAGGCATATTGGCTTTTCGAGTCCACCGGTTTGTTTCAGGGTCGTATTCCCACAAATCACCTAAGACTCCATTAGTGCCTTCTCCTGTACAAACGTACCCTTTGCCGTTTATAGCAAAAGAAACTGCATGGTGCCTTTTAATAGGTATTGGCTCCATTTTTTTAAAGTCACCAGTTACAATAGAAATTGGTAGACCAGAAAAAACCTTACGTTCATATACTTCTACTGAAAATTGACCTGTTTTAGCACCATCGGGAATAATAACTTGAATAGTATCTTCATTTCCATTACTCCAACTATAAGAGGTTGTTTCAACACCTCCTTCAAAAGTAATTTTATTATTCTCTGGAAATCTACTAAAGTTTTGTCCAATAATGGTCAAATTTGCGCCAATAGTATCAGCCTGATTATAGAATTTGTTTATTTCAGGAGGAATTGTTATTACTTCCTCATCTTTATTACAAGAAACAATAAAGCAAAACAAAAATAAAGTTGTAAAATACTTCTTCATAAATTTATCAATAGGGAATTTTATATAAATATTTAGACATAGGTAATTGAGTAAATCAGAATAGACTTTTTTTGATTTACAGCGATTCGACAAATCGGCGGTTCAACATTCGGAAAAAGATGATTTCTGAATACCTAATTACTTTTGTCTGCGTAATTACGATAAAGGTACAAATATTAGAAATAAAAATATTCACACGAATAGATGAACGTTAGAATTGGCACAACAAAACGCTTCAACATAGATTTCAAAGAGTTAAGTTGTTATCAAAAATAATTATTTAACTAAGCATCTAATATTCAAAAGGATCTGAATACTTAGGGTTTCTCATATAAGTATTATCAGTTAGTGTTTCAAGAAATGCAATAAGCGCTCTTTTTTCTGTATCTGTATAATTTTTTACGTGTGGAATAACCTGATCAACATCAAAGTTTCGTTGCGCATAATTCTGAAATCCAACTTCTTCTTGTAAAACAGGGTCCCATAAATTAAAGCTCAGATTTGGATGTGATTTCACGCCATGACTATAATGATCAATAACTTCATCTAACGTATTGAACCTACCATCATGCATATATGGTGCTGTAACTGAAACATTTCTCAATGAAGGGGCTTTAAAAAAGCCATTGCGTTCTTCGCTTTCAAAAGTTGCCCCTTGACCATTGTCTGCATAATTCATATCTAATCCAATATTCGCGAAAAAGTTAGAATTAAAATTATAGTCAATATCGTCAATAGATGTGCCTTTAATATCAAAGTGACAGGTATTGCAAGCAGCCCTTTGAGAAACAAATAATTCAAAGCCCATTTGCTCTAAACTTGTAAAACGCTCCGATCCATCAATAACTCTATCTATTTTAGCATCAAAAGCAACAATACTTCTCATAAATTGAGCCAATGCTTTTTCAATATTTTCATTTGTGATTTCCGAACTACCAAATGCAGCTTCAAACAAAGGAGGATAATAGTCATATCCTTGTAGCTTTTCTGCTAGATCTTCAATATCAACCATTCCCATTTCGATATGATTTTCGATTGGTCTTAGAGCTAAATCTTCCAAAGAAGTTGAACGTCCATCCCAAAAATATTGTCTGGCAATCAAAAGATTGGCTAAACCAGGTGCATTTCTTGATGTTTTTTGTCCTTGAAAACCAATACTAGATTTTTTACCATCACTAAA
>JAHDGP010000290.1 GCA_020627525.1 Bacteroidota bacterium | reverse complement strand
GATGGAAAACAATATTTTACAAATTATGAAAATGACTTTGCGTTTCCCCTGATTGCTCCAATGAAAATTGATATTTCAGGAAAGAAAAGAGTCAAAACCCTAAGAGATACAGTCACAATTAAATGCATAAAGGAGTTTAACAAAGATCAAACACTAACTATAAAGGCATACAATGAAGGAAAAGATGGTAAAAAAGCAGAGTGTTTAGCAGGCAAGTTAAATTTTTGGGCAAATGACGCTACAAAACATAAAAAGAAAAAAGTTATCTTTGTTCAAGTTAAAACGCCAGCAATTTCTACTAGAGTAGAAAAAAAGCCAAATGCAGCAAGCGAAAAAACTAGAATCGACAAATACATAAACCAAGCATTTATTGAATTGGATGCCAGTTCAAATGTAATTGATTTGGATCTTACTGCTGATGCGGATTTTCCAAACTTTGTTAAAGATAAAAAGATCTGTAAAAAAAGCACAACAGATGCGACGAAGTTAATCACTCATTTAAAACAAAAGTTAAAGGACTCAGATGCAGATAGAACCAAATATGATGGTTACTTTAAAGCGTTTTATTTTGCAGAAAATGGTTATTCATCAAAAGGTTTGTTAAGTGGCTATTCGGCAGATGGTGCAGACTATGTGGTTGTGTTTAAATCTGCAAATGATCAAACAGCAGCTCATGAATTTTTACACTCTCTTAGCCTGACTCATTCATTTGCAAATAGCGAGGCATCTGGAAATGCAGAATTTACGTACCAATATAAAATGACAGATAACTTACTTGATTATTCACATCATACTGCAGGAAATGAAAATGATCGTTGTAGTTTATGGTACTGGCAATGGATTAAAGCTAATAAATCAATTTAAAAATATGAAATATTTCATTTTGTCCGCAATTATTATTTCAACTTTTGTACTTGGATGTACAGCACAGAAAAATTTAAATAAGCAAGTTATGTTTCCGGAAATAGATAATAAATTTGAAAAATTTGATATTGTAACATTTGAAAAAGAAAGTACTTTAGAAAAAAGAACTGTGACAACAGAATCCTATTTTCTTGAAGAGGACACGCAATCTTCTGGTTATGTTTCGGTAAAATATCCAAACAACTCTGTTTTTTCTATTGTAAAATTATTCTATAAAAACGGTAATATTCGTGAAAAAGGTATCCAATTCAACAATGGATCTGAATATGGAATATGGTATAAATTTGACGAATCAGGCAAATTGACAGAGGAAGAAAATACGGACGAAGGCTATCAATTTTCTTGGGATGATGTTGTCGAATATTGTAAGAAAAACAAAATAAAGTTGGCTGAAGGATACCCAAAAGGAGGCTGGCAAACTGAAATATTTAAAGAAACAGATGGAGCCCAAAATATTTGGAAAATCACCTATCAAGTGGCTGGTGAGTTACTTAATGAGGTAACTTTGGATAGCAATACTGGTTCTGAATTGAGTAAACGAGAAATTATATTTAGCAATAATTAAAGTCAAGGGGTGATACCTCTTCTGTATCTTTAAAAATACAACCTTCTATTTCTATTGATTTTTCAAAGTGCATAAACATTGATAATGAATTTGATATTTGTTACATATTTATGTATATTAGTAAAAATCAAACCTAAAGCCAATCAGACAGGTGGAGAAGAATACTGGATTGCTATTTTAGATTTTTCAGAAAAATGCAAATAGGATGTTATTGATAAAAAATTGGGCTATGAAATATCTTTTTTTCTTATTGTTTTTTTCATCCAACTTTGTTTTTGCACAACAAAATACAGACTGGCAAAAGCATCTTGATAACGCTGTTTCTGAGTATCGCTTAGAACTATTAAAAGATATAAACAGCTCTTCTGATATTGTCAAAACAATAGAATATTTATCAAATATTGAAACGGACATCAATTCATTCGACCGACTATTATTGAATTTGCATAACTGGTATACAATTAAAGATAAATCCATCAATAGAATTCTTAAAAGTGTTGTCAGAAATGCACCAAACTCACATTTAGCAAAACACATTACCTCATTAGAAAAAAAAGAGTTGAAATCATTTAAAGCGGTGTTAAAAACTAATTTAGAAATAATAAAAAAACACTCAGAATTGACAGATTTAATTATTCATAAATATTTAGAAAAACAGTTTCCCTTTGATTTACACTCCATCGAAAATACGAAAAAAGAACTTGATTTTTACAAGATTATTGATGGTGATATAATTGCAGAAATAGGAGCTGGAAACGGTGTGTTTAGTCAAATGATTGTTATGTCAGGCAATGAAGTTCAGCTTTACATAAATGAATTAGGTCCACTAAAAATCAAATATTTGAGTAACAAATTTCATTCTTTTGATGTTGGAAACCCTCCTATTTTCACCAAAGTTATTGCTGGTGAAAATGACAAAACCAAACTACCAGTAAAAGTTGATAAAATAATTGTTAGAAATACATTTCACCATTTTCGATTTAAGAAAAAGATGCTAAAATCAATTTATTCTGATTTAAAAAACAATGGTCGTTTATTTGTTTATGAATCTCTTAAAGATGAAAGTAAACCTGAAAATTGCAAGTACAAACTCTCTGAAAATGAAATAAAGTCCATAATTAGTGAAAATGGATTTATACTGATAAACGAATTTCAATTATTTGAAAATACCATTATTTTGGAATACAAAAAACCTTGAAATAAGAGGATATTGGAATATAAGCACTGATCAGACATTCGATATTTATCGTTATATTTATAGCAAAGAATGACTTATTTTTTTAATATGGGTAATAACTTGAAGGACTATTTTTGAAATAAAAAATTACTATAAAATGAAAAAGTACAAAAAAGACGACATTGAAATAGTTTGGAATTCAGAAAAATGCATACATGCAGGTTTCTGCGCAAGACAACTTTCTGAAGTTTTTAAGCCTAAAGAAAGACCGTGGATTCAACCAGAGAATGCTTCGAAAGAAGAAATTATAGCACAAGTAAAAAAGTGTCCATCCAGGGCTTTATCAATTCAGAAATTAGAATAAGTAAACAAGCAGATAGCAATATAGAATATAACAATATTTTTTAGTACCTCAAAGTATTAAATGAACGATTTAGCGTTTAATAAGAAGTACATTGTTCCGTTTTATCTAAAATTGATGAACTTAAACTTTGTAACCAATTCAGAAGCAGAAGCAATACAATTCCTCATCCAATTAAAAGAACGAGCGAATGAATTAGAAAATGATAAAATAACAGAACTTGTACATGATTTTAGAAAAAATAGTTATTCTTATGAACAGAGTTAATAAATTTAAAGATAATTATTAAGGGATACAACATTAATAATTATTCGTTTTCAACTTTAATATTTTCAAAATAATTCGTTAGAAAGCCTCGTCTTAGCCCTGCAAGGTCTACGTTTTATGTTTCTCAATATTGGCATCATAAATTTGCTCACGAAAACTCATTTTTTTTGGAAGCTTCATCTTCTGCATCATCAAGCGGAAGAAATGAGCTTTCTTGTATCCTATCGAAATGCAGCTGTATATTATTTGTTCATTCCAAATTATTGGTGGCTCACTTTATTTACTTTTCTTGGACTGTAAATACACCAAAAATACTCCTTATTGCAATGATAATCATTTAGACCTATAACAATATTTTACAATATACTGGAATTCATTAAGTTAAATTTGGAGCCCTAAATTTAAAAGCCCAAAATTATTCATTATATTTGAATTTCGACCAACTCTAAAGATATGAAAAAATTCATTTTTTTAAGCTTAATTGTTTTAACAGCCATAGGTATAAACGCTCAAAATTGCAATATTGCCGAAAAATTTCATACAGGTCTTATTAATGGAACACCGTATGGATTTATAGATTCCAATGGTAATCCTTATTATATGAATGGAATAAATATCAGATCAGCAGTACAAAATGGCGCTCCGAAATATTCACAAAGTCAATTTAATGAAATATCTTCTAAGGGTTTCAATTCCGTCAGATTGGCTTTAGACTGGAAGTATTTTGAAACAGCACAAGGTGTCTTTAATGCTAGCGAATTTAATGCTTTAGATGAAGTAATTTTAAGAGCCAAAAATGCAGGACTCACTGTAATATTGGACCCAATTCACTTAAAAGGAGATACGACTGCTAACTTTTGGAATATTCCAGCTTGGGCTTGGGGCAATGTTACTCCAGCCAAAAACTTGGTTTGGGATGAGTTAAATGCACACGCCCTCCCCTATTTAGAAGAGTTTGTCAATAGATATTGTGATGAAGACAATGTTATCGCAATCGACTTAGTGAATGAACCGAGGGAACCAAATGATGGAAATGGTTTAAATACTAGAAACAATTTGTTGATAAACATGTATGTAAATTGGATAAACGCACTTCGTCAAATTGATAATAATAAAATATTTTTAGTTGAACCGTTTTATGGAGCCACAACTATCACTACGACAAATCTTGCTCCTTTATCAAACTTAAGTAACGTAGTTTGGTCCTTTCACGATTATTATGCAGGTGAGGGAAACAGTAGCAATGGATATACATCAAGTGGTTATACTGAATCCATTGACGATGGCGGAAATAGAACGGAGAATTGGACTACAGCCTTGCCCTACCCCAAAAACAACCAATCAGATGCAATTGCAGACATGTTGGAACACGTAAATGTTAATTATAATGCTGCTATTGGTGCAGGTGTTCCCGTTCATATTGGGGAATTTGGCATTCCTTATGGATGGACAGGTGAATCAGACTTTATGTGTGATAAAAAAGGCATTTATACCGATTTAAATATTCCTATTAACGCTTGGGTTTGGAACAAAGATGTCGACGGAGGGTTTGGACTATTTCAGCCCAATTACAACGGAGCAGGAACCTGGATGTCTTGGGCAGCGCCTTTGGTTGACTCCAATTGTGGAGTATATACATTAAGCCCAACTCAAAATTGTAATATCATTGAAAATCCTTCATTTGATAATGCTCAAACAAATTGGTATACTTATGTTAATGGAACAGTTACCGCAAATTGGGATACGAATAACAGCAGTGCGAATTTTAATATTACAAATGGAGGAACAAGTAAATGGAAATTGCAATTGATTCAATCAGGAATTTATTTAGAACAGGGAAAAGAGTATCAAGTATATTTTAAAGCAAAGGCTGATGCTTCTAAAGAAATATATTGCAGCCTTACCAATTTCGGTGATTCCAATACTTATGAATATAATGATATTGAAATTAAAACCACTTGGCAAAATTATAATTTTTCATTTACAATGACTGACCCTGACGATACAAATGCAAGATTAAATTTTGGAATCGGAGCAAATAATATCAATATAGAATTTGATGATATTGTGATTCAAGAAGCAGGCTGTGCTTGTACTGATTATATTTTGAATGGTCATTTTACAAACAGTACAAATTCATTTTCATTGTACACATCAAATAACGCAACTGCAAATATTAGCCATTCTTTATCAAATGGAGGTATCGCAAATATAGATCTAATTAACGGAAATGCTTCAAGGTGGGAAGTTCAATTAAAACATCCAAATATTAACCTTGAACAAGGAATACAATATACACTTTCTTTTAGAGCAAAAGCCAATGCGTCTAAGAATATTTATTACAAAATAACAGATTCGGGTGACAATAACTCATATCATACTATTCAGTACATCGACATATTTGATACTTGGAATCGGTATACTTATACCTTTACAATGAATAATGCTAGTGATACCAATTCACTTCTAAATTTTGGCATTGGAGGTAACAATATCGACATTCAGTTTGACGATATTAGTTTACAAAAAACTGATTGCAAATTGCCTTTGTGTGAACCTAATTTAGTTCAGTTTGGTCAAATTTCAGAAAACACTTATCAAGTAAGTGACTACATTTATTCAACAGGAACAATTAATACTCCATTCATTGTAAATTATAAATCAGGAAATATTATTTGTTTAGATAAAGAATTCTCTGTTAAAT
>JAHDGP010000289.1 GCA_020627525.1 Bacteroidota bacterium | reverse complement strand
GAGACTTTAAGTTAGCAATTTTAATAACTTCTTGAAAAGGTTTTGACCCTCCAGCTTTACAAAGTTTTAAATAATCACTCCAAGCAGTTTTTTGATCTTCCAGTGATCTAATCCAAAATTGAAAAGCGCATATTTGAGCAAGTGCATAATCAATATAATAGAATGGCAATTTATAAATGTGCATTTGTTTTTGCCAAAAACGACCACTATCTAGATAATCAAAATTATAGTTGCAGGCACCTGGTAGGTATAATTCTTCTAATTTTTTCCAAGTAGCTGCTCTTTTATCAGATGTCATTGAAGGATTTTCATAAACGATGTGTTGAAAATGATCCACTGTACACATGTATGGTATTCCAGTAATCGAATTTGTTATTTTCGCATAATAAAACTTTTCAGATTGATCATTGAAAAAGTAATCTATGTAAGGAAGTGAGAAAAACTCCATTGCCATTGAATGAATTTCTGCTGTTTCAGACGGAGGTCTTCTATATTCAGTTATTGATTTATCGTAACACAGGTATTTTTGAAAAGCATGTCCAATTTCGTGGGTAAGCACTTTTATGTCATGTGCTGTCCCATTAAAATTTGAAAAAATGAATGGGTATTTATATTTATCTAAACCTGTAGCATATCCTCCACCGTGTTTACCTTTTTTATTTTCAAGATCCATTAATCCTTTATCTATTAAAAAATTAATGAACTTATTGGTTTCAGGCGACATTTTTTCATACATTTTTTTTGCTTGTGAAATGATAAATGCAGTATCACCTACAGGCAAAGGGTTGCCCGTTGGAAAATAATATCGCAGATCAGAAGACAATAATTCATCGTATCCTAATCGCTCTTTTTGTTTCTCTCGAATTTTAATAGACAAAGGAACCAAATGCTCAACTACTTCTTTTCTAAAACTCGCCACATTTTCGGCATCATAGTCGATTCTTCTCAGGCTGACATATGATAAGTCTATAAAATTATTAAATCCAAGTTTTCGAGCTGTTTCGTGTCTCACTTGAACCAAGTCGTTGTAGTTATTGTCAAAAAACTCTTGGTTTTCGGCAAATTTACCAGCTATTGCATTTGCAGCTTTTTGTCTGCTTGCTCTTATCTCACTAGATCCAAACTTGCTTGCGCCCGCCAAGTTGTATTCAACTCCATCAATCGGGATTTTTAAAGAGGTAACCCTCTTAAGATAGTCCGTAACTAAATTATTTTCAATTCGCTTTTCTTTAATAATATCCGGGCTATAACTTTTAAGTTTATAGGATGCCAAATTAAAAATATGTTTACCAAAAATCGAGATTAACTCATTCTTAAAAACTGAAGATTGTAAACATTTGTAAAACTTATTGACTAAACTGTCAAATATTGGAATAGATTCATTAAAAAATTTATGTTCATCGGTATAAAACTCATCGTTTGTATTTATAGAGTATCGAATATTTGATAGTACAAACATTGTCATAAAATCATTTCTCAGATCATAAATTTTTCCAAAAAGATGACTCTGTATTTCAGCAGTTTCTGATTTTTTAAACGCTTCTAAAAGGTTTCCAAACTTATTTTGATATTCAACAATATCCGGTCTGGAATAAGGGATTTCACTAAAATTCATCTATAGGTTTAAGTTTCAATACGTAATGCGATACTAACATAAGTAAGTGGTAAGATCAAATTAACATACACAAATAACTTTCACAAAAAACTGATTATCAAAAATTTGAATTATATTTTGATGGTTATTATATTGGTCTTATCACTTATTTAAATATATTAATGCACATTTACGTATTAGTAATCATTGTCTTTTGCAAAAATACTTTTTTGATAAGTAGAAAACAAGTATTTGTTTAGAACCTGTTTAGATTTTCACAACATCAAACTTTTTTGGTCAAGTACATCCAAACAAAAATAAAGAAAGCAAGACCAGTAAACAAAGCCCCAAAGTACATAGGATATGTGTATTGAATTTGAAGAAAAGCTCCTATAATTATTGGGCAAGCTGCTGCGGCTGATTGCACAGCCTGATTAATTCCTATTATTTCTCCTTGTATTTTCTCATCGGCTTTGTTTGAAACAATCGCCAAAGTAGTTGGAAAAGTCACTCCTTGACAAACTAATAGTAAAAATGAGGCAGCATAAAAATACACCCTTTGATCAGGTATTAATAAAATCAGATAACTTACTGCAAATATTGGTAAGAAAATCAACATCAACTTATTTTGACCTATTCTCTTAGAAACAAATGGCAAAACCGCGCCTTGTGCAATGGCAACACTTATTCCCACAAAAGCAAACAAGCCACCTACTTCCGATTTGGAAAAACCGAGTTCTTCTCTTGCATAAAATTGATACAGTTGCAATAAAAAATTAAAAGCAATTGTTATAAGGAAAATTACAATAAAAATATTTCTCAAAGAAGGATTTAAAAATGCTCTTCCTACATTTTTCACACCAGTAAAAACAGAAACCATTTTTTTTGTCTGATGCAAATTGGTTTCTTTAAAAACAAAAATCAAGTAAAAAATATTTACAATATAAATAGCCAAGCAAAAGTAAAACGGAATGGTATAACCAAACCAGGGTACAATATTACTATCGGCAAGAATTCCGCCAAAAAATGCACCAATAATAAACCCTAGTCCGAATGCAATGCCTGTTAATCCAAAGTTTTTTGCTTTGTCTTCTGGAGCACTCACATCTGCAATTGCAGACTGTACCACTAATAAACTTCCACCAGCCATTCCTCCAAACAATCTTGCAACCAGCATCATTGGATAACTGACAAACATAATTCCCAAAAGAAAAATAAAGTAAAAAACGATGGCGGCGGAATAATTAAACAGCAACATTTTTTTTCGTCCAAACCTATCAGACAAAGCCCCAACAATTGGAGCACCAATTAGAGTTCCGATTGAGAAAGAGCCCATTAAAACGAGGTATAGAAATTTTCTTGTAGACTCGTCAAATACATTTGAAAAAAGCGCATTTTCCGTTTCAAACAAAAATCCGAAAACGGGAACGACCATTCCAAAGGCAAGCATATCCATAAAATTGGTTATGAATATTTTTATAAGCGAAGACTTATTATTTGTTTTAATAGTTTTAGTTAGTTTGTGGCGGTTTTAAAAAAAAATCTTGAAGTTCGGACGACTGAAGAAATCCACCTGCTCTAAACTCAAAAACTTCGTTTCTTTTAGAGTTAAAAAAATGAGCCAATTTAATCATAAGTCCATATTTATCCGAAACTTCAAAACCAGCAATTTTAAAACCAGCTTTAAGCTTTGAAACAATGATAGGATTATTTGAAGATATATGCTTGCTTGTTACCACCTGAAATCCAGATTCCTTTAAAAATCCTAAAATAAACGGCAGCGACTTTGAATATATTTTTTTATTACGATGTTCAGGAAGAATTCCAGTATTTTGCATATAAAAAGAATCAATACCATCTTGATAGCCCTGATGCCATCCTACAATTTCTTCATTTTTATAGTAAAACAAATTAAGCCTAAACCTATCTTTTTGGTAATTACTCTTTACTCGATTATAAGTTTCCAACTCACCTTCATTCATAACTGTTTGTGGTCGAAAAAAGCTCGAAGCGGTAAAAACTATTGACTCATGTGCATTCCGAAATTCTAGCAAAGTTTTCCAGGGAACACTCTTTATATAGTACTCATCAAAAAGATGAATTGGATCTTCAAACATCAATTCACAGGTTTAGTAAATAATAATTTTCAACAATAATAAAGATCAAAACTTATACTGCTAACTAGTAATTCCAGTTTCTACTTTACAAAACAATCGAAAATTTCCGAATAATATGTGTAAAAGTATGAAATTTACCGTCAAAGAGAAAAGTAAGTTTATAATGTATTATAAAATAAAGGAACTTTAAGAAATTTTACAATAATTATGAATTGACAAGTACAAAAAACAAAGGTAAAAGGCTATGATAAAAAGTGGAAAAACAGGTGGTTTTGGAGGCGGTGGGCGTCGAAATAACCGTGGAGGAATGGGTGGTAGATATATGAATCGTATGATTATTTTTGGAGTTATCGCATTATTATACGGTGGCTATCAATACATTACGACAGGGGAGTTCAAGATGCCCAATAAGGGTAATCGGCATTCAAGTAAACAATACCATAAACCTGCAAATGATCCGAGTAGTAATACGAGTCGTGAAAATATGACAGATGCACGTGTTTTTGCAGATTTGAAAGATGATAAACTGGTATATTCAAAACACGCACGGTGTAGAATGGATTGTCGAACCATATCTGAAAGTGAAATTCAGAACATTCTCAATAACGGAAAAATCAATCATAGAAAAAGTAAGCCAAATGATGCTCCTTGCCCTAGTTATGCCATTGAAGGCAATACAAATGATGGGCAAGAAGTTAGAATCGTTTTTGGTATGTGTGATAATGTTACAAAAGTTATCACTGCAATAGATTTAAAAAACAAATATGAATGTTATTGTAAATAGTTACAATTGATAATATCCACATTTGAGATAGGCACCTTCTGGAAAATTAATTGGATGATCGATATCGTGATGTGTTTTGGCTTTTAATTTGAGTTTCTTGTTTTTTGATAAAGCATTGTAATTTGTTTTAAAAAATTCATCAGCTGAAACTCGGGAGGAGCAGGAAGCCAAAACTAAGAGTCCTCCCCTCTTTACCAATCTTGCTCCTAAAATCGCCAATTTTTTATAGCTGGATAAAGCTCGACTGATTTCCTTTTCTTTCTTTGCAAATGAAGGAGGATCAATGACAACAATGTCAAAAAACTGTTTATCCGCAATCAATGCATTTATTCCTTCAAAAGCGTCAGTTGCCATTGTTTTATGAACTCCTTTGTGTGGATTTAGCTTTGCATTTTGCTTTGCCATTTCCAAAGCCTGTTTACTAACGTCCAAACTGATAACTTCTTTGGCTCCATTAGCGAGTGCGTGGACAGAAAATCCACCAGCATAAGCAAATACATCAAGTATCTTTTTTCCTTTACTTTGCTCGCCAACCATTCTTCGATTATGCCGATGATCTAAAAAATAACCTGTTTTGTGACCAGACTTTACATTGGCAATGAAATTTAAACCATGTTCTTTGAAAACAACAGTTTCTATTTCTTTTCCAACAATAGTTTGACCATCAAAATAATCTAAGCTGTATTTTGCGCTTTGCAAGTTTCGACTTAATCTTAATACTATAGATGAACACTTGGTTACACTTGAAATAATTGGTAAAATGGTTTCCAGAAAAGGAACCCAAATTCCAGAATACAGCTTTACTACCGCAATATTCGAATAGACATCACAAATAAAACCAGGCAAACCGTCATTTTCCCCATAAATCAAACGGTAGCTGTTGGTATTCGTTTTAAACAAAGGTTTTCGGACTTCAAAAGCTTTATTTATCTTTGTTGCAAACCACTTTTCATCAATATTTGCAGATTGGTGAAATTGCAACATTTTGATTCTGATTGGAGAATAAGGGTCGTACAAACCACAAGCCAAAAATTTGTTGCTCTTATTGTCAAACACTATTGCAATATCACCCGCTTCTCCTCTATGGCTTTGCTTTACAATCCCTTCTTCAAAAACCCAAGGATGTCCTTTCTTCACCATTCTTTCAGCTGCTGGCTTTAACTTTATTGCTATTCTTTTATTCCCCATTACAAAAATTTAGAACAACTCAATTTCTTAAACAAATTCAATAATTGGTATAAGAGACTGAGTTGATCATCCAAAAAAATGCAAGTTAATCAAACTCTTTAATAATTTTCACCAACTTACTCTTGAGTTTTGGAAAGGTTCATAAATAAGTGTTTGAATTCAACCGATCGTCGGAGCGTTTATATTTTGGTTTTGTTTGAGATATTTTTAAGAAACACAACCCAGCTTCACTGAGTAAAAATATCTGATCAGACAATTTTGAAAAAGTAAATCAAAAGACAATTTTTAAAACAGGTCGGCAGCTGCTGAGTTATTTTCGAGCCATTTCTCAGTAAA
>JAHDGP010000288.1 GCA_020627525.1 Bacteroidota bacterium | reverse complement strand
CGCCTTTGTATTTGTCTTCCAGTTGCTTTTTCTGTTTGGCAAAACTGTTTTCTTGAATGGCGATTGCTTTCTCTTCTTCATCCTGAATGGCATTTAGTCGAGCATCAATGAGTTTTTGTTCCAGCTCATTGCGTAATTTTAGAATGGCTTCTTGTTTTTTTCGTTGTTCTTCTAAAACATTGGTATAATTTTGAGCGGCTTTTGCTTTTTCTTCAGCTGATGCAACTGCCGAACGAGCGGTTTCTACTTCTTGACGTTCCAGTTCTTTCAATGTATTTAAGGCTGTTACCTGATCAGCAACAGATACATCAATTTTTATTTTTGGAAAATCAGGTATATTGTCACCAATAAAAGGGATCTTTTTCAAAGCTCCATTCAGATATCCGATTCCATTGTTAAGCGATTCTAAAAAGAAAGTCCAACGAATATTTAGTTCTTCAGGAAAGTATGCGATTTGCTCAAATAGATATGCAACGGCCGAAGTGAAAACTGTACGAATTTGCGTAGATATTAAGCCTATACGGTTGGAGTTTGATTCCCATAAAATTGCAATTCGTTCTTGTTCAACGACTAGTTGACGTTCAGCTTCAAGTTGTGCATCTACGGCATTATTGTATTGTTCACGAGCTGTATTTACAGCCTGTAAACTCAATTCAACATCATCTAAAGACAAAATAAAATCCCCAGCATCTTCCCCAGCACCGCCGAAAAGATCAGTAAAAATTACTTGAAGATCACGAACATTAGGTTCTATTTCCTCGATTCTGTTAAGAACATCTTTTAGAGCATCGCCTGAAGTTTTGGTTCCATTAGAAACCGATGCTAATAAATCATCAGTAAATTGTTGACCTAATGGCAAAAGGGCATCGTATGCCGTTTTTGTTTCTTCACGAATTCGTAAGCCAAATTCTTTTACACTGTCAACCGCTTTATCATCAAAAACGCCTTCCTGTTGTTGCTTAATAATTAAAGCTAGAAATTCCTCAACTGAAAAACCAGCTTTTGCAAACTGTGTTGAATATTCACTTACTTGATTGAGTAGGTCGCCACGAATATCAAGTTTTAGAAATTGCTGTAAAAGTTCAATGTTACCAATTGCATCAGTTTTGAATTGCTTTGTAAGATCATTGCTTGATTCTAAAACATCTTTATATTCTTTTTTAAAAGTTCGAGAGGTTGCAATTATTTCAGCAGCTATAGCATTAGCCTCAGCACCAGTAGCCAACTGCAAGGATTCAACTTCATTTCTTACCTTGTTTATTTCATCTGAAACGGATCCAAAGTTTTTGAGTTCTTGATATGCAGCAACCAATGCAGTAACAAAAATTCCAATAGCTGAAGTAATAAAAGCCGTTTTGATTTTGTTACCTAAGCCTGTTGCAGCTATTCCAATTTTATCGAAAGTAGAAGTTGAGGATATTAAGTTTTTATTAAATTCCGTAATGTTCCCACCCATTTGTTCATACTGGTTAGCAACAACGGTTAACTGCTGTTTTAAAGCATCATATTTTGCTGGTTGTAGTGATTCAGAAGTTTTAATAAGATCATTTGAAAGTCTTCTATAAGTTGCCTGAACGGTTTTAAAATCTGCTTTTTTCACAAATTCTTCAGTCGCATTGACAAGCTCCAGCATCTTTTTTTTGTATTCATCCGTAACTGGGTCAAGTTTCACCAAGTCCTGCTCCAAAGATTTTATATCTTTTCGTGCTTCGCTTAATTCTTGTTTTGCTTTTGCGGCTTCTACATCAAGAGTAATCTGGAGCCTGTCTTTACGTACTGCCATTTTCTAATTCTATTTTAACTTAGATAAATCAAGGTCTGCTGTAACATTGTAAATTCCTGCGAAAGTATCTTGTTCTTTGTGCATCAAGTTGCCATCACGACCAATAGAAAATACAACTGCTGCAATAGTCAAATAAAGTAAACAATTCGTATCTAATCCAGGGTATTGGTTTTGCAAAGTACCAACAACTTCAAATGCATTTGTTCCGTGCCCACCAGGTAAAGTAAAATGCCCAGGGTGAATTTTGTTAGCCAATGGTGTAAGGTCTAAATTCCACCTTTCTTTCATATAAACAAGGGGGCGAGGGTATTTGAAATCTGCCTTTGCATTGAAAGTGAAATCCATTGATTTTTCTAAATTGTTAAGAAACTCTTTAGTATAGCCAATATTGCTGGCCATAAAATCATCATTATTTCGATTTTGCTGCCCTTCTTTTTTGACGTATCTGTGTGCTTTGTTGTAAAAGTCTGTAATCTGGTCATCCTGAACAAATTCAGCCACTTGATCAAAACCGTCGAATCCCATTACTTTTTTAACAGCTTCTTTTATTTGTGCATCAGTAACGGAAATTCCCAAGTGTTTTTCAATACTTGTTTTGATAATGTCAAGTGTGGTTTTTTGCCAAGCCAAAGGAGCTAATTTTTCGCTGACTTCATTGACAAAAATGTTACGAACTTTGTACAGTTTTGCATCAGAATTAAGTTGTATGGCCATCGCCATTTGTTCAGCTTGCACGTCCTCTGCCATATCAGCAGGCGGCACATTGTGCGGTAATCCAGTTTCACGAACTTCCACATTCATTGGTGGTAATTTTACTTTAGTTTTCATTTTGTAATTCTTTTAGTGCGTCTATTGAAACGCTTGTTAATAATTTATTATATTTCAATTTTTTCTATTAATTCTTTTAGTGCATTTATAGAAATGCTTGTAAGTAATTTGCTCTCTAATTCACGAACTAGAGAATAAAAATTTTTGTTAAACCAAGACCTTTGTTTTTGCTTAAAAAACTTTTCTGTTCGACTAAATGAAATTGCAGAAGCAATACGACTGTGAGCTTTGGGGATTTCAAATTTTGATTTATTACTACCTTTGTAACCTGGTACGTATTCAAAGTTTTCAAGACCTACTTTTTTGACCCATTCATATATAATTGAGATTGGAGGATGCTTTGTAGTAAATTCAACATTTTTTTGATCAATTATACGTCCATGAGTACTGAATCCAAAATCAGCTGAAACTCTACCTTTTGCTACTATTGCAACAGCAGATTCAAAAGATTTGAGTAACTCCCCACTATTTTTAATTCTCTTTCTTTTGACAGCTTTTATTAAAATAGCTTGAGATTTTTCAATCCATTCAGACACAGTTTCATCAATCAACTGCTCCATTTCTTGGAAATTATAAGCAGTATAGTTGTGATCCCATTTAAATCTTACAGGCATATCATTTGTTTTTAGTCAGTATTATTAGGAACATCATTGGCAGAAACGTCCGTAACACTGCCTTCAAAAAATCTAAAATATTTTGTTTGTCCACAGTCTGTGATTTTGAAAAAGCATTGTTTTATACAGTTTTGAAGGTCGGAGTCGTCTATTTCAACAATAGCCAAATTTTCAAATTGAGCTTGTGGTAAACTACCAGGCGGAACATAAAAATGAACTATGTATGAACAGCCTAATTTATAATCCGTTACAACAAAACGATAGGCACGACATTCACTTGGGTTTCCATTTGCTGAAAAAGGCAAAAGATGTCCACCTAATGGACCAATTGTATAATTAAATGAAGTAAAATCAGGAGACTGCGAACATATCTCAGTACTATCAGATGCAAAACCTGTTATATTAACATTATTACCTTGAGCATTTATATTAATAAATCCTGTTGTTGTTCCGAATGTATTATCTAAATAAACTTCTCCATCAACAACAAAATCATCTATACAGTCAGTATTTGAATTATTCCATTGTTGCCCATCCCAAACTTGCACATTTTGAAAATCAGCACTGTTTTCTAATGTGATACAATCATCTTGAATACTCCAATCAGGATCAACAAAAACGCATTCATTAGGATCGAACCCGTCTCCATAAACCCCTTCACTAACGGACAAAGGAATTAAGCATTTTGGGTTATCTGTTTCGATTGTTCGACGTGCTATAACTGCACCGTTTAGATTATCACGGTTGAAACAATTTTGATAAGGCAGTGATATGGAAATCCAAGTCAAACCACCGTCTGTTGTAATTTCAGTTACTTCATTTGTTATCGTTGAAGCATTGTCCAGCTGGTCATCTGCTGCTATACTAACACAAATCAAAGTATTGTCGGCATCGCCTTCAATTTCGTAAGAAACTTTTAGGCCGGCACTTTCATTACAACCACAATATTTAGGGCTGTATTTGTGATCTATCCAACCTTGTTTGTAATTTATAGTAACCAGGTCATTGAGTACATTCGATTCATCTAAATTCAGAACGCCACCATCAATAGTAATTGGCATATAATAACCATCTTTTGCCGACGGGCATTTAGAGCAATCGCAATAAACAGCCTGGAGAACAAACTCTGAAATATAAAGTTCTTCCAGCCAAAGATTGTTACAATCTTCTTTTACCGTAGTGGTCAAACTGTATTGAACATTTGAGGTCGTTTGCTGATTAAAAATCTGTCCGTTTTTCTCATTCAACTTAGTTTTAGCCACCTTGTTGATGGTGTCTTTTTTCACCTCAACACTTACCTTTTTAGGTCCGCAGAACGATACAGAGTCCCAGCCACCAAGTGAATTTTCATATAGGAAATAACAAGTCTCTTTTGTATGCGGAATTACGCAAAAAACAATCGTTTCACTAATAGGGTTATTGTTCTGATCTACAAAGGTAATTTCATAATTAGATAAAGGAACAGCACCCAAATTTGGCAATTGTGGCACCCCTATTGGTATATGATATTTACCACAATGTTTAACTTTATCCAACACAGGAACATTGAAATTTAGTGAGGTTCCGCTTGAATAAGTAAGGTTTATATTGTACTTGATTTCAGTTGTGTTTTCATCCCAAGAGATGATAGATAAATAATTGTGCTGAATACAAGTCACAAACCGTTTGTTTGGTAAATTAGAAAGTATTTTTTTTGTCAGTGAAAGTTGTGCAAAAAAATCATTTGACTCTCTGTTGTTGATATAGTCTAAACCACCCGTGACAATCGTTTTAGGCTCTGAGCAAAAAACAAAACTGGATTGACTATTTACGATTTGCTTATATTTTAGAATGTATCTTTTTACAGTTGTGAGGTCTGCCCAGGCAACACCATCACAAAATTGTTTTGGGATAGATGGAATATTGTTTGCTCTTCTCAATAAAGGTTCCAGATACTTTTCTAAATACAGATCTATTTCCGTTGAGGATTTCCCTTTTTCAGCGGTTGGACATTTGCAAATAGTGGCAATATTTTTTCCAAAATCATCAGAACAAAATTCATTTTCTACACACAAATAAAATATCAATTCAGATGAATTATTTGCAACCACATTGCCATCAGAAAACAAGGTTGTGAAACTTGAATTTACAGATAGGTTTATGCTTTTACATTCGCAAAAGGTCAAAGTAACGTCACCGTTTTCATTTACTGTACCTGTAAAAAAATCATTCATTACAGGATTTCCAAGCAAATACTTCAGGACTATTTTTGCACAGTCAATCTGTTGACCTTGCGCACAAACAGGTAATTCAGTACCAGAAAAATCGGGTTCGTTTTCAAAAGTAAAATCTAATTGATATTCAATTTCATCACATTCAAAAGAAACATCAAATATTGCACCTTCTTGTATTAAATGCACTTGACTTAATATGATAGTTGGAAAAGCTGCAAAGCCTTCAACTAAGTTATCTGCCAAAAAACGCCAACAATTTTCGTTTTCAGCAAAGCTTATTTTACCAGGACTATCAACTAAGGAAATCATTTAACATTTTTTTTACAACTACATTCAGATGGATGAGACTGACCACATTCCTTAACAGTACATTTTGATATAAAGACACAAGAACACTTTGCACAATTCCCAGAAGTAGTAACTAATTCAATGGTTACATCTTTCAATCCAATTTTTATTTTATCCAGATCTTCCAGTTTATTAAAACTTTCAGTTCCATATTTTATAAAAAACTCACTTTCGATATTACTGCCTTCAGAAGTATTATCTAAAGAGAGTAAACCATCCACAATGTCATAACAGAAAGACGATGTAAAAGAGAAACAATTT
>JAHDGP010000287.1 GCA_020627525.1 Bacteroidota bacterium | reverse complement strand
CAAATTAATAGACACAAATTCGGAAAAAAAGTCAAGTCGGTCCGTCGCACGGTAGCAGGGCTATCGAATGTCGAACCAGGTTACTTTTTTAACGTAGGAAATCAGAAAAAAATAATGATAAATTGGTTCAAGTTATTCTTTTCGCTTTACTAATACTTGCAATTTCAAAAAAATTCATTGTATAGAAAAAACAATTATAATTCGCCAAAATGTCTGATGAGAAAAAAGATAATGAAACTGGAAATGTTTTTGACAGAATTTTTAGAGAAAACGCCCAAGACTTGTTTATTCCCTTCGTAGAAATGGAGTTAGGACTAAAAATAAAAAGCTTTAAAGCACTTCAAGAGAAAATTACAAAAACTTTAGAAAGAGAAGTTGATTTTCTATGTAAAATCACTACAGAATCAAATAAAGAACAGCTTTTACATATCGAATTTCAAACAGAGAAAGACAATGAAATGCTCTATCGAATGCAGGAATATCATGCATTGATTAATCGTAAATATAAGTTACCGATATATCATATCGTGATTTACTTGGGAACAAATAAATCAAAAATGATTTCACAACTGGAACCCGATTCAGTATTCACAGGATTTAAATTAATTTGCGTTAATGAAATTGATGCAAATCGACTTTTAACAACTCAAGTACCAGAAATAATTTTAATGGCACTGTTAGGCAGATATGAAAAAAACAAGATTGAAGAACTACTTCAATCAATTTTAAACAAATTAAAACAACTTTCAGTACCAAATAAAATACCAGGACGTTATATAAATCAATTGATAATGTTATCAAGATTGCGTAATTTAGAAGAACAAACCTCAAAAATTCTTAACAATATGCCTATTACTTACGATATAAATAATGATGCTCTATACCTTCAGGGAATCGAGAAAGGAATTGAGGAAGGAATCGAGAAAGGAGCAACGAATAAAGAGATTCAAGCCATAGTTGGATTACACAAAGAAGGGGTTGATACTAAAATAATTGCAAAGGCCCTTAATATTCCTATAGATAGAGTTAGGCAAGTTATTGAAGAATGGACAAGCAAAAAGTAAAAAAGGAATCCAAACTGTATTTGAATTCCTTGATTTTTGTGTTTCTGTTTCCTTCAAATCAATACACTTTTCTAAAAAGTACCATTCAAAAACGGATTACTCACAATTTCATCGCCAATTTTAGTCGGATCTCCATGTCCTGGATACACCACAACATCATTTCCCAAAGTCAACAGTTTATTACGAATACTATTCATCAAAGTACCCATATGACCACCAGGCAAATCCGTCCGACCAATGCTACCCTTAAACAGCGTATCACCTGCTATTACAAATTCATCTGCTTCTGAATAAAAAGACAAACTACCAATAGAATGCCCAGGTGTGTACAAAATTTCCAAAGAAGAATTACCAAACTTCAACTTACCGCCTTCTGGCAAAGTTTCTGGGTCAGGCGAAGGTTCTACCAACAAACCCATTGTCATACCATAATTGGGAACAGCTTTTAGTCCGTCAAACTCATCATAATGCATTTCAGGGACCAAACCATAGGTATCGGCAACATATTTGTTACCAAATACATGATCAATGTGACTGTGGGTATTTATTAACCGAACTGGATTCAAGTCAGTTTTGTTAATAAAATCACTTAGTTCTTTTTTTTCATTATCCTCGTAACAACCAGGATCAATGATAAGACAGTCCTTTGTTTCATCATACAATATATAAGTATTTTCAGCAAAGGGACTAAACGTAAAGTATTTAACGTTAATCATAGAGGAACAATATTAATTTAGTGCAAAAGTGCTATAAATTCGTTAATTTTCAATAAAGTAATGATGAAATAACAAATGTTCAATAGAATAAACCTATATTTTTAAACAAGAGTCGTGCCTACAAGAGATTTTTTCAATGAATCAAGAATATTTAAATATAAATAAAAGAATTTTTACACGCTTAATAAGTGTAACCAGTGCTTTGGTTTTATTATTTATATCAATAAATGACAATATTATTGCACAGAGTTTTCAAACGGAGTTTGGTAAAAACAGAGTGCAATACCACGATTTTGAATGGTCGTTCTATGAATCTGAAAATTTCATCGTTTATTTTTATCAGGGAGGGCAAGATTTGGCAAAATATACATTAAAAACCGCCGAAACAGAACTACCTGAAATACAAAAGAAATTAGAACATCAAACTCGTGATAAAATTGAGCTGATGGTCTATCACAATATTTCAGATTTGCGTCAGACAAATATCGGTCAGAGTATTGATGAAAACAACACGGGAGGAACCACTCAAATAGCTGCCAACAAGGTTTTTGTCTATTTCAATGGGGATCACGATCATTTAAGAAAACAAATTGTAAAAGGAATCGCAAAAGTCCATTTCGAAAATTTGGTTTTTGGATCAAGTTTTCAGGAAATTATTCAAAATGCAGTGTTGCTAAATTTACCTGAGTGGTTTTCAGAAGGATTGATAAACTATATTTCTGAAGGATGGAATGCGGAACTGGATGATCGTTTGACCAAAGTTGCCAATGACAAGCGTTTCAAAAATTTTAATAGAATTACTGGTGAAGATGCTCATTTTGCTGGGCAGGCTCTTTGGTATTATTTGGCACAAAACCACGGAGAAACCTCCATCCCCAATATTTTATATTTAACAAGAATAAATAGAAGCGTAGACAGCGGATTTATGTTCGTTCTTGGAATTCCAACAAATGATGTTATTGATGAATGGTGGAACCATGTACAATTGATAAGAGAACAAAAAAATACAACCAGAACCGATGTTACAGATGGCAATTTGATTTTCAAAACAAAAAAGAGACACAGAGAAAATAAAATTGAAAAAATATCTGTCAGCCCCAAAGGAGATAAATTGGTGTACAATACAAATGAAAGTGGACTGCAAAAAATTTTCATCTATGATTTAGAAACAAACAAAAAGAAACGCATTGTTAAAACAGGTTTTAAAAGTTTTAAATTACCTGTAAATGCAAATTACCCAATCTATACCTGGAATAAAAAAGGAACCAAGTTGGCACTCATTTATGAAAAAAGAGATGAAATAAAATTGGTCATTCACAATTTCAATAAAGAAGAAGTTGAGGAGTACAGCATAACCAAATTCCAACAAGTTTTTGACATTGCTTTTTCAGATGATGAAAGAAGGTTGATTGTTTCAGCTTCCAAAAACGGACAAGCAGATTTGTTCACTTATTTTATTTCCAATACAAGGGTAACCCAATTAACAAATGATTTTTACGATGATCTGGATATTGAATTTGTAACGATGGATGGACGACGTGGAATAATTTTTAGATCTAATAGACCAGACACCGAACTGGTTACCACAAGATTTGACAGCATTTTTCCAAAAGCAAACTTCGATCTTTTCTTTTTGGATATGGGTAATGATGAACCAGAATTGTTTCAGTTAACAGACACACCTGAAACCAATGAAAAAAATATTCAGAGATACGATGACAGACATGTATCTTTTTTGAGTGATGAAAATGGTATCTTAAATAGATTTGTTTTAAAGTTTGACACTGCGCTTATTCGTACAGATAAATATGTTTACATTGATGGAGAGGAGATACTCAATCCAGAAAATTATGACAGTCTTTATACCAATAAACTAATTGATTCGACGAAAACAAAAGATATTTATTCTACAGTAGGAGCAGTTCATGCAATTACAAATTTCAATTCAAATATTTCAGACTATCAAGTAGTTGATAAATCAAATAAAATATATGATTTGATAAATGAAAATGGCATTTATTCAATAATTGAAAAAACAAAAACGCCATCGGATTCAATAATCATTGATTTAAAAAACACGACTTTCCAAAACTACAAGACGGATCAGCCCAACCCGACGGTGACTGACAAAGACACCGATTCAGAACCAGAAAGAGCATTAGATATATTGGTAGACAAAGACGAAACAACGGATGAAGAAGAGAACGAAAGTTACGAAGCAAAAGAAGATAGCACTTTAAGTGGTTATTATTTCCAAAGTGAATTCGACTATTTACCAAAATACGATTTAAATACAACCACTGAAGATGAAGCAAGTAAATATAGATTGTTACAAGCTTCAGAAGAGAGAAAAAAGAGAATAAAACTTTCGAGGGTTCGTGGCTATTCACCTAAATTTGCCATTGACTTTTTGGCTGGGCAATTGGATAACAGTATAATTTCATTTCATCAATATCAAAGTTACAACCTTGAACCAAATGGAAATTTCAATCCAGATTTGAAAGGGATGTTAAAATTTGGTGCAAGCGATTTGTTTGAAGATCACAAAATATTGGCAGGCTTCCGTTTGCCTATTTTCAACTTTGAACAATTTGAGTTTTTTGTAAATTATAGAAATTTAGAAAAGCAATTAGACAAACATTATACTTACTATAGAAAAAGTTATGTTTACAATAATGACAATCCACAACTTGGGTCTGCTTCAGATAGACTTAAGTTGGTAACCAATTTTTTCCAATATACACTCGCCTACCCCTTTGACATAACTAGCAGATTAGCATTGCACACAGGCTACCGTCAGGACAAAAAAATATATTTGAGTTCTAGTGAATTTTTAGATGTAAAACCTGAATACGAGCAATGGCTTCAATTAAAATTGGAGTACATTTTTGACAATACTTTTAATGTGACACCGCATTTACTAACAGGCTTGCGTTACAAACTTTACACAGAAGTACACAAACCATTCAGTGCTGTTGTAAACGATTCCGACATTGGATTTAACATTAAAGATACTGGTTGGATGGGTGTAATTGGTGGAGACATTAGACATTATAAAAAAATACACAGACAAATTATTTGGGCAAATCGTTTTAGTTTTGCCAGCTCATTTGGATCTAAAGGCATCGTCTATTTTTTAGGGGGAGTTGACAACTGGATTACCCTACCAAAAAACAATGCCAACCCAACTGCCAATCCTAGATTTAATGAAGACATTCCTGTTGATCCAGAAGGAACAGCCAACTATGCTTTTCAGTCTTTAACACCCAACTTAAGAGGTTTTAAGTTCAACATACGGAACGGAAGTAAATACGCCTTATTCAGCAGCGAGGTTCGCGTACCTATTTTCACTTACTTATTTAATCGTCCAATCAGGCAACAATTTTTCAGAGACCTCCAAATCGTTGGATTTACAGATATTGGAACCGCTTGGGATGTCGGCAATCCATTCTCCGAAGAAAACAGGTACGTTACCTATGTTTACGGAAGCAGCCCTGTTACTGTCAGAGTACAATATTACAAAAACCCCATTGTTATGGGTTACGGCTTTGGTGCTCGCTCCACCTTCCTCGGCTACTATGTTAAACTAGACAAAGCCTGGGGCGTCGACAGCGGACACCGCAATGACGGCATGTGGTATCTTTCAATAGGAAAAGATTTTTAAAAAAGCTTGTGCGAAGCGAAAGCAAAAAGCTAAGCAAAAGCAAAAGCAAAGATAGTTGAGCGGAGCCGAAACTAGGCCGCATCCCAAATCTGGTTCCCATTACCCACAACCCTGACACTTTGATGAAGAATTGAAAACTCAAAAGGCGAATGTCCAAAAATTTCACCATCTGCTTGCAAATAGATCGGATTCTCAGACTCGACTTTAATGCTTTTTGAACGAAATGTCTCTACTTGTGGATGTTTGATAAAAGAACCGTTAAAAACCTTCAGCAACAACTTAAGAGACTGCCATTTGTTCAATCCCTTAACCAAGGTCATATCAATTAAACCGTCGTTGGGAATCGCTTTAGGACAAATTTTCATACCATTTCCATAAAATTTACAAATACCAGCCGCCAAAAGCATCATTGGTGTTTGTATTTCTCTATTGTTAAATTTTAGTTTGACTTTCTGACTTTTGTAAGAAAGCAGACCTTGCAAAGCCCCCCATATATAGCTCAACTTCCCTTTGGTATTTTTCAAATATTTTTGAGCAACATAGACATCAAAACCAGTTCCTGCAACATTTAAAAAGTAACTTACCAGCGATTTTCCTTCTTTT
>JAHDGP010000286.1 GCA_020627525.1 Bacteroidota bacterium | reverse complement strand
GGAGAAAAATACTTAATGCAGTTATTCACTAGGTCAAATATATCTATACCTTATTATATCTGTTTGACTGCTGGCGAGGAACCTTTGATAAATGATAGATGTGAAGATGCCATTCCCTATCCTTATGAAATTAGTAAATACGATGAATGTGAAGAAGTTACAGTAGACCTGACTAATGCTAAAGATGAATCAGCTTTTCCTGCTTGTGATAATATTAAGAATTTTTCTGTTTGGTATTCATTTGAGGCAACAACCAGCGATTATTATTTTGAATCAATGCACAGAACTCCAGGTATAGCTATTTACGAAAACGATTGTGATCATTATTATGTTTACAATGGTGAACCTGAATATACGCTCACATGTTTAAATGATGTTTCTGGAGATATTACTGGACTTGAAGTTGGCAAAACTTATCTTATAAGGATCTGGAATGACCTTCCAGCAGATGTCAGTTTTTGCTTGAAAGAAAAATATCCTTCAATTGATAATGATGTTTGTGAAACGGCTACTCCATTAGAAGACATAATAGATTTATCTGGTGACTGTGCGGAAAATACTTTTATCGTTGAAATGGGGCCATCAAATTATGAAAGTTCACATCAGCCATCTTGTAATACTCAACCTGTCTATTCAAGATGGTATAGTTTTACAGTGCCAGATAGTTCATCGAATATTAAAATAGCAGGTAACCTTAATGGTGGTTATTCATTGTATAAAAACAATGATTGTGATGAACTAGATGAAATATTTTGTGATAATTACATTGTTAATTTTTACACTTGTGAACTAGAAGCTGGTGAAGAATATTTATTACAAGTTTGGTCAAGAGTAAAAAATAACGATATAGAATTATGTATAGAACAAAAACCTGATTCACAATATGATAATTGTAATAATACCTTAGTCTATGATAATATAGAAGAAAATGGATTTTGTTTCCAAAACCTGCAATTGATTGATAATTATTCACTTTTGGATATCAACAATTTTATCATAGATTGTCAAAATGTTTCTTCTTGTCAAACTAAAGAGCAATATTTTGGACACTGGTTAAGCTTTACCGCTAATTCAGAAGCAATTGAGATTGTTCAATATAATGGCTTACTTAATTTAAAATACGCTGTTTTTGAGTCAGGATCATGCAATGATTTGGTAGAATTAGATTGTGCAGTAGGAGAAGATCTTACATTATCTAACTTGGTTGCTGGAACAGAATATTTATTATTAATTTATACAAATAATCAAAATGAATTTCAAAATGGTGTTTCAATTTGCATTCAAGAATCGCTAAATGAGTTACCAAATGATTTTTGCTCTAATGCAATACCTTTAGAAACTATTACTAGGGATGGAGATAACTGCGAGTTTCAATATGCAATTACAAACACTAATGCACACAATGAACTCCATGATTTATGTCATATAAGTTCAGTTGGACAATGGTTTACATTTACACCTGCAAGTGCTCAAATGGATTTCACCCCTTTTACCGCAAACTCTTTCATATCTATTTTTGAAACCTGTTCTGATTATGCTTTAGCTTGCTTATCAGACTCGGACAATGTAGTATATGGTTTAGATACCAGTAAAACTTATTTAATGCATGTTTATAATCAAGATAATCCGAATGATTTAATTGAATTTTGTTTTTCTCCATCTGAAACACCTGCCTGCGAAAATGGGTTGACCCTATTTCAATTGGTTTTGCGAACTGACGGTTATGGTGAAGAAACAGGTTGGTATGTTCAATACCAAGATAATGGTGAGTACGCTATGAATATTCCAGAGGGAACTTATGATGACAATACACTTTATAATATAGAGTTTTGTATTGATACAACCAGGTGTTCTGAATTCATAATTACAGATTCTTATGGTGATGGAATTTGTTGTGCTTATGGGATAGGATCATACGACATATATCTTGATGGTAAATTGTTTATAAGTGGTAGAGCATTTGGTTCACAAACTTCCTACCACATACAATGTGAAGATGAGGAAATACCAACAACTTCAACGACTTGTAACGATTATACACAAGCTACTGAAGGCTTTTATACATCTGAAGAACTTGTAACAAGTTATTATTTTAGTCCAGATCAAACTGGTGAATTTTTGTTTAGCACCTGCTCTGACGATTATGTATGTCCTGTGCGTTTAGCAGTTTACAGGTGTATTTATAACAATGAATACATCGAATCAATGTCTGCTGAGATTAATTATTGTATTGGACAGTTTGGTGATGAACAAATATATGATTTAGTCGCTGGAGAAGATTATTTAATTAGATTTCGCAATCGTTATGAGGATTGTATCAATCCATTTATAAATCTTGAAATTTCTTACTTAGAAGATATATTAACCGCTGAAAATTGCGACAATTTATTAGAAAACAAACCTTTGATAAGAGACGGTGCTTTGTATGGAATCACAGACTTTCCAATGGATGGAATTGAAATTTACAGTTGGTACAATGAGCAAGGAACAAAAATAGCCTGCTTTACAGGCAACCCTTATTTTTCTCCTTCAACAACAGGAGAATTTACTTTAGTAGTTACACACCCTGATTATCCAAATTGTGAGCAAACTTTTGGTCCAAGAATTATTGACAATGTAAATGGTTGTTGCGAACTTGGGCAATAAAAACTTAGATTCATTTAGACAAAAATAATAAGTCGCAACAAACCGTATTTAATATAAATGCGGTTTGTTGCGATTTATAGCAAAAATAATGCAAACGTATATTTAAAAATTAAGTATATCTATATCTTTGATAGACAAAATATTTACAACGGTAAGTTGGAATACATTTCTACAATTTAAGTTTATAAATTCAAATGAAACAATATCATTATTTGTAAGTAAAATGATATACCACTATTGAATAATATTTGGATTTTCAACTACCTTAGTATTGCTAAATTTAATCCGCATTCACAATATATATAAATGCTTAATAATTACAGGGTTTTATATTCAAATAAAACTAAACCAAAATACTCTCTCCTTACTTGCATTGTTTTATTTTTACTTAACTGTACATTTTGTTATTCACAAACAGATCCATCTCAGCCAAATATTTTACTAATAATTGCTGATGATTTAGGGGTTGATGTAACAAATGGCTATCAGAATAATCCGAGAATGCCAAACACGCCTGTCTTAGACAGTTTGAGGTCAGCAGGGCTTACTTTCAAAAATGCTTGGGCGTATCCAACTTGTACTCCTACCCGATCCGCTATAATGAGTGGGAAGTATGGGGTAAAAACGGGTGTTTTAGATGCTCCTGGAAATCTGGACGTTGCTCATACTTCATTGTTTAAAGAATTAGCAACCGTATCAGGCAATGCCTACAGTGAGGCTGTTATTGGGAAATGGCATGTTTCAAATCCTGCTGATTACACGCATCCTGTTCAACATGGAGTTAATCATTATGAAGGTGTTTTTAACTCTTCGGTTTCTGATTATTATGATTGGACAAAAGTTACAAATGGAACGAGTTCTAATGAATTGGAATACACCACTACAAATCTGACCAATGCTGCCATTGATTGGGTAAATGCACAAAACCAACCGTGGTTTTTGTGGCTTGCGCATGTAGCACCACATACTCCCTTTCATATTCCACCAGATTCTACTTACACTTCTGGACAAACCAACTCAAATCTTCAAAAATACATGACAATGATTGAATCATTGGATTTTGAAATTGGACGACTAATCAAAAATATTCCAACGAATGTATTGAACAATACGACCATTATTTTTCTTGGAGACAATGGAACTCCTACTGGAGTCATTCAAAATTTTCCAAGTGATCACTCCAAAGGCACCTTGTATCAAGGAGGTATTCATGTACCGTTTATTGTTTCGGGAGCGGGTGTAACGAGGCAAAACCAAGAAGAGGAGGCATTGGTACACGCTACAGATATATACGCAACAGTTTTGGATATTGCAGGAGCTAATTTGCCAGGTGGCATTTATAATAGTATGAGTTTTGAGCCATTGCTATCCAACAGTGCTGGACCTTCTAGACCTTATAATTATTGTGAAATTTCATCTGGGACTTTGACGGGATGGACAATAAGAAATGATCAATATAAATTGATTGAATTTGCAGATGGAACACAAGAATTTTATGACCTAATTGCAGATACTTTAGAACAAAATAATATGATTGGCTCTTTAACGTCTATTCAAGAATCAATCAAAACAGATTTAGAGGCAGAAGCTTTTGACATCAGAACCAACTGGTCTTGTCAGGATTTGATTCAAAATGGTGTGGAAGATGCCATTGATCAAAATTGTGACACCAGCTATGTTTGTGTTTATGACAATACATTAAGTACAACAAATATTGGTTGCTGTGCCTCTCCTTCCATTGATAATTTCTATAATGAAACTGTCGAGAATGGTATTAGGAATATTTGCACAAACAACCTACCCAATCACGATTTTTGTTATAAAAACAACAACTCTATTCCTTATCCTAAAAATTATGTTTTTGAAATGGATGCGAGTCCCGCTATTGCTACGAGTACAACTTCTATTTTAGCCAGTAACAATAGACCCAAAACCTATTTTGGAGTTGCATTAAATGGAGTTTTAATCGCACCTGCACCAGCTACACCTTTCATTTTTGAAAATCCAACAACTGGTGAATTTAACTGGAACTGGGTATTTGAAGCCACCAATAATCAAGGCTCTGGTTCAGACTTAGTAGCACTTGATTGTGCGTCTGCTCATACGGGTCCTCAGGGTTATCATTATCATGGAAATATGTTCGAATATGTAGAACATTTACAAACAGGCATTTCAACAACAAGTGTAGCGCCTGCTCAACCGTTGCAGGTTGGATGGGCAGCGGATGGCTTCCCTATTTTATACCGCTTTGGACCAGATGCAAGTGGAAATATAACAGAACTGCAATCAAGTTTTAGACTCAAAAGTGGAGATCGACCTGGAGATGGTTTAAACGCTCCGTGTGGTCCATACAATGGAAAATATACCAATGATTACGAATTTGTTCAGGGAATTGGTGATTTGGATGAATGCAATGGTGTTCAAAGAAGTATTACTTTAAATACTTCACAAGGAACAGAAACCTTTGATTATTTTTATGTTGTAACAGAAACTTTTCCACAAATCGGAAGGTGTTTTAGCGGAACGCCAAATTTAACTTTTGATGGTGACAATAAAGGAAGTGCATTTATTTCACTTAAAGTATTTTTGGAAGGTGCATATTTGAATGGAACAGAACAGATGCGAACAGATTTGGTTGATAAGTCTTTGATTCCGTATAATCAACCTTATGGTCAAGCGCCCTTCAATTATAATGGTTCAGAAACCATCACAAATTTCCCATCCAATATGGTGGATTGGGTGTTAGTAGAACAAAGAAGCAGTTTAGACCCTTGTTCCGTAATAAGTACAAAGGCAGGTGTTTTATTGTCAGATGGATATATCAAATCGGTCGATGGATTGAAAGATTTAGCATTTGAATTGGCAAACAATGCTTCTTATTATTTTGTAATCAGGCATAGAAATCATTTAGACATTATGACTAAGATTGCAATAGGCGACGAAGGTTTTGTCAATTATGACTTTACTACAAATGCTGATATGGCATATGGTTCTCTTCAACAAAAAACGGCGATGGATGGAAAAGCATTTATGATAACAGGAGATATGAATATTGACCAAACAATTCAAACAACTGACTTTGATAAATGGATTGAAAGTACGGCTATAATCAATACTTATAGTTTTTCAGATGTAAATCTAGATGGCATCATTCAAACCACAGATTTTGATTTTTGGAATTTAAACAATGCCAAATTATCACCAGCAGAGTTACAATTCTGTCCGTAATATTTGAATTTTATGAAATCTATTTTAGCCATATTAGTTTTGAGCAGTTTATTGTCATTTTCTGCTCATGAGGTACCTATTTCATTTTACAATTTTGAGATAATTGACAATAAAATCAACTTGGAAATTCAATTTGATATTGGTGATATGAATAAGGCAATGTCAATTGAAAACTCCAATCTTGATGAACGGAAACAGCATACAATTGAAG
>JAHDGP010000285.1 GCA_020627525.1 Bacteroidota bacterium | reverse complement strand
GATGAAAACAATTTTATATTTACTAGGTTTTGTTGCACTGCTGGCTGCTGTGTATTTTTTTGTTTTTGGAGAATCTTTTTCTACCCTTGACAGTGACGATACTCGTTTTTCTATTAAAAACACGGAAAATATTTCTCGTATTGTAATTAATGATCAAGACAATGTTACGGCTGATTTAACAAAACAAAGCAGCGGGCGTTGGACCATCAACGGTAGATATTATGTTAGAGAAGATGCCATCAATCAGGTATTGAGAATCATTTCTAAAACAAAAGTTTATACACCCGTTGCTGAATCTGCTTTTAGCAATGTGATGGACAATATGAAAAATGATTCTAAATCGGTCAAATTTTTTGATGGTGAAAATTTAATTAAAGAAGTCATAATAGCAGGGAATACAGTAAACAAAGAAGGTACTTATATGATGTTGGCGGGAAGCGAAACCCCCTATATTACCCACGTTCCTGGTCATAAAGGATATTTGCATAGATTTTATTTTACCAATATAGATGAATGGAGAACAAGAGAGGCTTTTGATTTTGAGAAAGACCAAATAAAATCCGTTTCAATAACATATCACCAAGATGCCAATGCAACTTTTACAGTGAAAAATAGCAAGCCAATCTCCGTAATAAATTCTGCTGGAATTGAATCTTCTGGCGATGCAATAAACAAACTTTTTGTGGATAATTATCTGGAATCATTTAACAATGTAAATGTGGAGGCATTTGATAATTACTACAGTCAAAAAGACGTGATTTTGGAATCAAAGCCTTATTGCACCATAACCGTTGAAGGACAAAATAAGGAGAAACGAGCACTTACTGTTTACTTTATGCCCATCAATGAGCGAAGTAAAAAAATGTTTGATCACGAAGGAAATCAACTGGTCTATGATCAGGATCATTTCTATGCAGTCTTAAATGAAGGTAGAGACTTTGCTATTATTCAAACATTTGTATTTGAGCCTATAATTAAAAAACACCAAGACTTCTTTCCAAGAGTGCCAGCCGACAAACCAGTAAATTAATTTCGATAGCAGCGTATAATGAAGTATTTTTATTCTTCATTCAATACAATTTATTTACCAACATTGGCAAAAGCACTTTCTCTTTTTTTATTTTTTGGATGGATATTTTTTTTCACCAATTGCAATGCACAACTCATAATTAATGAGGTGCAGTCTTTTAATACATTTACCTATCCTGATGAAGATTTAGATTACCCCGACTGGATTGAGTTTTACAATGATTCGGACGATACGCTTGACATAACAGACTATCAGTTATCAGATAGAATTACAGAAATCAAATGGCGCTTTCCCGCCACGCATATTCCGCCCAAATCGTTTATTACAGTCTTTGCCTCAGGGAAAAACCGCGCCTTCCCCAATCTACACAGCAATTTCAAATTGAACGCTGAGGGGGAGCTCCTAATCCTCACAGATCCTTTTTCAATCATCATTGATTCTGTCAGCCTTCCTCAAATGGCCCCCAATATTTCTTTTGGAAGAGCAGAAAGTGAAGAAAACCGATGGATTCAGTTTTATGAACCAAGCCCTCTGAAAGTAAATGACGGAATAGAATTTAATTATATTTACACAGAAACAAATGCAGGTTTCTACGATGATACGGTTAAAGTAAATATCAATAACAATGATATTGACAGTAATGTTTTTTACACATTAGACGGTTCAGATCCCAACCCTAATAGTTTGCTTTATAATGGTGAACTGGCAGTTTATGAGTCCACATCAAACGAAGAGAGTTTGATGCAAATTCCGACAACTCCATTAGATGGTCCAGCCTATTTCGATCCCTTGAAATGGAAAGCACCAGAAGGCGTTTTTGACAATGCAACTGTTCTGAAATTTCAAAGTTATAAAAACGATAAAGCCAATGGACCTGTTATTACTAAAACTTATTTTTTTGAAAATGAAAGAGGTGTAAATGCCTTTCCAGTAATCTCCCTTTCGATGGATGAAAAACATTTGTTTGATCTTGAAGAAGGAATTTATATACCAGGAAATAGATATTTAAATGATAGTCTTCCGTGGTTAAATGTTTATCCAAATGGAAACTATTTGGCAATAGGAGAGGAGTGGGAAAAACCTGCTTATATCGAATATTTTGATGAATTTGGCCAAATGGGTTTTGGGCAAAACATTGGTGTGAGATTGAAAGGATTGTCAAGTGCAGCTCTGCCGCAAAAGAGTTTGAACCTTTATGCTCGAAATGAATATGGCAAAAGTAGGTTTGAGTATCCTGTATTTGGTCCAGACAAGAAAGAATCTTATAAAAGATTGTCATTGCGTAATTCTGGAAACGATTTTTTGCAAACACACTTTAGGGATGCCGTTTTACAGAAGCTTTTAAAAGATTTAGATTTAGAAACGCAAGCTTTCAAACGTTCACTTTTATATCTGAATGGTGAATATTGGGGGATTATGAATATTCGTGAAAAATACTCTAAGTTTTACTTTCAAGACTATTTTGGTATTGACGACTGGCAATTAGATTTATTGGAAAATAAATTGGTTATCGTTGAAGGAGACAGTTTGGACCTGCAAAGCTTGTTAGATTTTGTAGAAATAAACAGTCTTGAAGATGTTTCTAATTATGAATACATCAAATCTAAAATTGATCTGGAAAATTTTATTGATTATCACATTGCTGAAATATATTTTGGAAACTTAGACTGGCCAGGAAACAACGTTGCTTTTTGGAGAGAGCGAAAGGCAGAAGCTAAATGGCGCTGGCTTATACTTGATTTAGATATTTCGTTTGGATTTAGCAAAGAGCCATTAGAAGAATTTTATGAGTCAAATTTATTTGATGTCCTTACGGATGAAGAGTCTGAAATGTGGCCCAATCCGCAATGGTCCACCCTCTTATTTAGGTCTCTTCTGAAAAGCAAAGATTTTGAAAATTTATTCATCGACCGTTTTGTCTATCACTTAAAAAACACCTTTGAAATTGGCAGAGTGACAACTGAAATTCTAGCATTCAAAGAATTATTCGAGCCACAAATAGAGAAACACATTAGACGGTGGGGACATCCTAAAAATAGGAACATTTGGAATGGAGAGATCAATTCTATGATTGAATTTGCCGAAAAGCGACATTGTGTTTTGAAAGAGCAGTTGATTAACTTTTTTGATCTGCAAAATATCAGTGTCTTGTGTTATGAAGATATATTTGAACAGGCACCATTCATTTATCCAAATCCAATAAGCAGTCATTTTAACATTGCAATAGATAGTCCTGATGAAGCAGAGTTACAGCTTGAAATCTTTGATCTTTCTGGAAAAATAATGTTTACCCAAAACTTAAAGGCTGTTTCTGGTGCAAACCTGTTTAAAATTGATAATCTAAAGTTTCTTCCAGGAACCTATATTGTTCACATTCCAGCCATCCAATTCAAACAGAAGTTGGTTTTTGTTGAGTAAGATAGACTATTCATTCACTCTTAATAGTACATTTTGATATAATTTGGGGTTGATTCTAAATCCTATTTCATAGATCAATTTGTCTAATAAAGGCTTAACTTTAGTGATTAACCCTAATACAAGAATATCTAAAACAGACTAAGTAAACCACCAAAAAAGCCTCAGAATTACAAAAAACCAAAAGAAATGAGGTCAATTCATTGTTGAAATTGGTATTAATGTTCTATTTGCAATAAAGAAAGCTTATTTTTGCAGCTCAATATGAAAAATTACAGAAATTTTTGCATCATCGCCCACATTGACCACGGTAAAAGTACCCTGGCAGATCGACTTTTAGAGACTACAAAGACGGTTTCAGAGCGAAATATGCAGCAACAGACGCTCGACGATATGGATCTTGAGCGAGAAAGAGGAATTACCATTAAGAGTCACGCCATTCAAATGGATTTTGCCAAAGATGGTGAAAAGTATATTTTCAATCTAATTGATACACCAGGGCACGTTGATTTCTCTTATGAGGTTTCACGTTCTATTGGAGCTTGTGAAGGCGCTTTACTTTTGGTAGATGCTACTCAGGGCATACAAGCACAAACCATATCCAATCTTTATTTGGCAATGGAGCAAGACTTGACGATCATTCCTGTTATCAATAAAATTGATATGGATGGGGCAATGATTGAAGAAGTTGCAGATCAAATCATTGACTTAATTGGAGTAGACAGAGAAGAAATCATCGAGGCAAGTGGTAAAACAGGCTTAGGAATTGATGATATTTTTACTGCAATTATTGAACGCATTCCACCACCAACAGGAAATCCTGAAGAGCCGTTGCAAGCTTTGATTTTTGATTCTGTATTTAATTCATATAGAGGGGTAATTGCTTACTTTAGAGTATTTCATGGTACTATTAATAAAGGGGATAAAATCCGATTTGTGAATACAGGCAATGAATATTTTGCGGATGAAATTGGTATTCTTAGAATGGATTTAGAACCAAAACAACAACTCAAGGCTGGTGATGTTGGCTATATCATTTGTGGAATAAAACAATCCAAAGAGGTAAAAGTAGGTGATACGATTACATTGGCGGAAAACCCTTGTTCCGTTGCTGTTGCGGGTTATGAAGATGTAAAACCAATGGTATTTGCTGGAATTTATCCTATTGATTCAGATGATTTTGAAGATTTAAGAGATTCATTAGAAAAATTACAATTGAATGATGCCTCTTTAACTTTTGAGCCTGAAACTTCATTAGCATTAGGTTTTGGTTTCCGTTGTGGATTTTTGGGAATGTTGCACTTAGAAATCATTCAAGAAAGATTGGATCGAGAGTTTGATATGGCGGTTATTACAACTGTTCCACAGGTAACTTATTATTGTTATACAACAGCTGGTAAAAAGCTGATTGTACAGACACCTTCCGATCTACCAGACCCTTCTAATATTGATTATATAGAGGAGCCATATATTACTGCACAAATTATTACCAAGCCAGAATATATTGGCCAAATAATGGGACTTTGTATTGAAAAAAGAGGGCATTTGACCAATCAGGTTTACTTATCTGAAACCAGGGTAGAAATGAACTTTACATTGCCATTAGCGGAAATTGTTTTTGATTTTTATGATAGATTAAAATCTATTTCAAGAGGTTATGCTTCCTTTGATTATCAAATGACTAATTTCCAAAAAGGGATATTAGTGAAAATGGACATCCTTTTGAATGGAGAAAAAGTAGATGCACTTTCAGCGTTGATCCATAAAGACAAGGCTTATGATTTTGGAAAAAAAATGTGCAAAAAGCTAAAAGATTTAATTGATCGTCAGCAATTTGCTATTGCCATTCAAGCTGCTGTTGGTGCTAAGATTATTGCAAGAGAAACCATTAGTGCATTTAGAAAAGATGTAACGGCCAAGTGTTATGGAGGTGATATTTCTCGTAAGCGTAAATTATTGGAGAAACAAAAGAAAGGTAAGAAAAGAATGCGTCAGGTTGGTAATGTAGAGGTACCACAACAGGCGTTTTTAGCAGTATTGAAACTTAATGATTAAAAATTAATTATGAGTTATGAATTTGTGGCCTGTAATTAAAATACATAAAGAATTCAACCAAGTCAGGTTATGTCGGAAAGGATTTTCAAACAAGACTCACTTACTTATAAACGCATTATATTTATAACTTTATTTTATTTAAATAAATGTACAAACTACTCAACGGAAAAGAACTTGCAAAAATCATTAAAGATGAAATAAAGGAGGAAGTAGCTGAAATGGTTGCTACTGGAAAACGCCCTCCCCACCTCGCGGCGGTTTTGGTGGGCAATGATGGTGCCAGCGAAACTTACGTTGGGCACAAAGTTAAGTCTTGCGACTATGTTGGTTTTAAATCTTCCTTAGTAAGAATGGATGATACTGTTTCGGAACAAATGCTTCTTGATAAAATTGAGGAATTGAATAAGCAAGAAGATTTGGACGGTTACATTGTACAGCTGCCTTTACCCAAACATATTGATGTTCAAAAAATAACACAAGCGATAGATTACAAAAAAGATGTCGATGGGTTTCATCCTGTGAATGTGGGGAAAATGGCGCAAACTTTACCAACTTATTTGCCTGCAACGCCTTACGGTATTTTACAGCTTTTAGAAAG
>JAHDGP010000284.1 GCA_020627525.1 Bacteroidota bacterium | reverse complement strand
AACTTTGAAGGAGTGTCATTATCCTACAAAAATTTATGAAAACAATCAGAACTCTGAAGGAGTGTCACTATCCTACAAAAATTTATGAAAACAATCAAAACTCTGAAGGAGTGTCATTATCCTACAAAAATTTATGAAAACAATCAGAACTCCGAAGGAGTGAAATTATCCTACAAAAATTTATGAAAACAATCAAAACTCCGAAGGAGTGAAATTATCCTACAAAAATTTATGAAAACAATCAGAACTCCGAAGGAGTGTCATTATCCCAACCCTTACGATTCAGAAATGAATATTGCATTTATTTTTTCCTAAAATACAATGTCAACGGTACGCCTGTATAATTAAATGTTTCACGCAATCTGTTTTCCAAATAATTCTTATAAGAATCTTTTAAATACTGTGGAGAATTACAGAAAAAAGCAAATGATGGATAATGCACAGGCAATTGAGTAACGTATTTTATTTTAACAAATTTACCTTTTACACCAGGCGGTGAATAATTTTCAACCGCTTCTTCCAACCAGTTATTAAGAGCAGAAGTTTTTATTTTTCTAGTCCTGCGTTCATACACCTCAATAGCGTGTTCAATGGCTTTGAAAACCCTTATTTTTTCTAAAGCAGAAACAAATATTACAGGTACATCATTAAAAGGCTCTAATTTACGTCTAATATGCGCTTCCATTTCTTTCGCCGTATTGGTCTCCTTTTCGATAGCATCCCATTTATTCACCAATACAACAACCCCTTTTTTCTTTCTTTGAATCAATCTATAAATTGCCAAATCTTGAGCTTCTATTCCTGTTTGCGCATCAATCATCAACAAACAAACGTCAGCCGCATCAATAGAATTAATGGCACGAATAACAGAATAAAATTCCAAATTTTCCATCATCGCCGATTTTTTACGGATGCCTGCTGTATCAATCAATAAAAAATCTTTACCAAATTTTGTATAGCGCGTATGGATAGCATCTCTGGTCGTGCCAGCAATATTGGTAACAATGTTTCTCTCCATTCCAACAAGTGCATTTAGAAGAGACGATTTGCCCACATTTGGCTGACCAACAATCGTTATTTTAGGAATTTCTTCTTCTTCCACATTATCCTCCTGAATAAATGTCACCAATAAATCGAGCAACTCTCCAGTACCGCTTCCTGACATTGAAGACAAGAAAAAAGTATGATCAAATCCCAATCCATAAAATTCACTTGCTTCCAGCAAACGAGTTGAATTATCTACTTTATTAACTGCTAAAATAACAGGCTTAGTCGTTTTTCTAAGCAGCTTAGTAACTTCTGCATCTAAGTCGGTTATCCCTGTTGTTACATCTACCATAAATACAATCAAACTTGCTTCTTCGATGGCAATATGAACCTGTTCTCTAATGGCTTTTTCAAAAACATCGTCTGATCTAGGAACAAATCCTCCTGTATCAATAATGTTGAATGTTTTACCATTCCATTCAGACTCTCCATACTGACGATCCCTCGTCACACCACTGATATCATCAACAATGGCATCTCGCATTCCCGACATTCTATTAAAAAAGGTAGACTTCCCAACATTCGGTCTTCCAATTATTGCTACAGTAAAACTCATTAGTATTGTTAGTTTTTATATCCAAAATTTTTAAGCATCGAATCATTGTTTCGCCAGTTCTCTCTAATTTTTACAAAAAGTTCTAAATAAACTTTTTTGCCAATAAATGCTTCAATATCCTTACGCGATTCAATACCTAATTTTTTTATTAGTGATCCACCTTTGCCAATAATAATCGGTTTTTGACTTTTTCTATTGACAAATATGGTCGCCTTTATCCTTGTTATATCTACATCCTCTTTAAATGAATCGACAACAATTTCGACGGAGTAGGGGATCTCCTGTTTGTAATTTAAAAATACTTTTTCCCTAATTATTTCTGACACAAAAAATCTCCAAGATTTGTCTGTCAATTCATCTTTAGGGAAATAAGGCGGATGAACAGGAAGAAGTTCCTTAATCTTCGAAAAAAGTTCAGGTAAGCCGTGTCCATGAAGGGCCGATACCGCAAAATAATGATCTGCTTTTACCTTTTCTTTCCAAGCAGCCATGTGTTCAACAGCCAATTCTTTAGTTACTAAATCAACTTTATTGAGAATAAATATTTTTGGAGCTGGAATCTTTTCGATTTTCTCCCAAAACGGAGCGACAGTTTTTTCCTTCACCTCTACCATTATCAGCAAAACATCAGCATCTTGTAAGCTTGACTTCACAAATTTCATCATTGATTCTTGCAAAGCATACTTCGGATCAATAATACCAGGCGTATCAGAATAGACAATCTGATAGTCATCACCATTCACAATACCCATAATGCGGTGCCTCGTTGTCTGTGCTTTTGCAGTAGCAATAGCCAACTTTTCACCCACTAAGGCATTCATAATCGTAGATTTCCCAGTATTGGGTTTACCAATAATATTTACAAAACCAGCTTTGTGGTTCAATGCTTCTTCTTGGTTCATCGCTGCAAAGGTAGGATTTTAGCCGCTCACTTTTAATTTTTCTTTGATTTGTTTACTAAAATTGAAACTATAGCCTGTCAAACATTTGCTAAGCGTTTTTGTTCAGGCATTCTCAACTTCTCTTTTCCTCCATTCCGCAATACAGAAAAAGTAAATTGATGCTTGTTTTCGATTGCAACAGAAAAGCAAAACAGAACTTTATTTTTCTATTTTCATGCTTTTGATTGCATTGAAATACAGCTCATTTTTGTTGGTTATTTTTAGAAAGATGAATGTTTTATGTTTTTCTTTTGGAAAATTAAAAAAAAGTTCGTACTAGGTGCCTTCTTCCTATAGACAGCAGGCGAGTAGGTTATAAATACTACTCTCACACTCTCAAATCATCAAAATATCAAAAATATTTGAAAAAAAACTTGAGCAGTATGTTTTGACTTTTTTATATGGTCGAATAACACATAAAAAGAACTAGAAACATAGTAAATTTGTTCTACAATTGAAAAACACAAATTAACTAGAAATGGAAACAATGAAACCGAGGTTAAGTGTAAATATCAACAAACCTGCTTTGCTGAGAAACTCAAGAGGCAGTAATTTACCCAATTTATCTATAATAGCAAAAGACTTAGAACGATTTGGGGCAGAAGGGATTACAGTACATCCAAGACCCGATGAGCGTCATATAAAATATCAAGATTGCCACGATTTAAAACCAATAGTTACAACAGAATTTAACATCGAAGGCTATCCAAACGAACGCTTTTTGAATCTTATCAAAGAAGTGAAACCTGAGCAATGTACTTTGGTGCCAGATCCTCCGGGTGTTTTAACATCGAATGATGGCTGGGATACCATCGCAAATAAAGATTTTTTGAAAGAAATTATTGATCAATTACATTCTTATGGATGTAGGGTTTCCCTTTTCATTGATCCAATCGAAGAAAGGCTGCACGCCGCTAAAGAGATTGGCGCAGAACGGATAGAGTTTTATACAGGTCCATATGCTGAACAATATGCCAATGGCCGTGAGGATGCCATTGCTCCCTTTGCCAAAGCCGCTGAGATTTGTAATAAAATAGATTTGGGAATAAATGCAGGTCACGATTTAAATTTGGACAACTTAAAATATTTTAAGGAAAATATACCCAATTTATTAGAAGTATCAATTGGACACGCTATTTTTTGCGATGCTATTTATTTAGGTTTGGAAAATACCGTTCAAATGTATAAAAGACTGCTGATTTGAGGTAATTATTAAATAATAATAAAAATCACAAACCCTGAGAAATACCCACAGGGCTGTCATTAGTATACATTATGAATACCTTATATTCCCTCAAACAAATCCAAAAAGATTCATCTGATTTAGAATGGTAAAAATATTTCAATTTTAGATACAATTGCTATTTATTTATAGGTGAATCTATGCCTTATAAATCTTGGGAAGACCTTAAAAAAGAAAGCCTCAACTATCTAAATTTTGGAGTAGGAATTTTTCAAGTTTGGAAAATGCAAAATGAAGCAGGTTGCTTTACTTTTTTCACAGATTTCGAAGATCAACCCGATAAAAGATTCACTCAGTTTTCGAATAGGTTAATAAATTTTTCAGCAATATACAGGTGCCAAAAAAGATTTTTTGATCCCAAAAGAGCTAGTGTTCGGTTTTATAAAATAAGCATTATATTAATGAGTTCAAAATAGAAAAGGACAGCTTGCTTCGCCTTTCAATAGTTTAGTATAGATAAAGGTATACTGGTAAATCTATGTTAAACTTCTTGCCTTTGCTATTGTTTTAATATTAACATTAGGTAAATTATTTTAGATTATTTCTTCAAAATTTACGTTATAAGTACAAACATTATAATTTTACTGCGTGAATCAGAGACTAAGCTATAAATTATTGGGGCAAATTTTAGTAATGATTGTTGTAATGCTAGCACAATTGTCAGAAATATCAGCCCAAACGGAGGAAAAGGAAAAACAACTACTACAATTTTCAGGGATGGTTATCAGTGGCGATTCAACAAAATCGAACATTGAACCTGTTTTTTATTGTCATGTTGTTATAAAAAATAGAAACAGAGCAACCATCAGTAATTTGGACGGATTGTTTTCAATTGTTGCAGAACCCAATGACACTATTTTGTTTTCCTCAATAGGTTATTCCCCAAACTATTTGATCATTCCTGATACCATTACAAATAATAAATATTCTGTTATTCACATTCTACAACCCGATACAATCACTTTAGCCGAAATGGTAGTTTATCCATTTCCAACAAGAGAAGAATTCAAAAAAGAATTCCTTGCATTAGATATTGAAGATGATCCGATTGCCAACTTTGAAAAAACATTTGGAAAAACAATGCCCCTTGATTTCATTCCACCTAAAGCCTCCGATTTAAGTGCAGGAGCTACTGTAGTAGTTTCGGGTCCACTAACTGCAATAGCAGATTTTATTAGAGATGGCGACAAAAGAAAAATAGATAAATATCGACGTAAGCTGGGAATCTTAGATTCTGTGAAAACCGCTCAAGAGGATATTCTAAAAGATAAAACCTTCCTTGAAAGATTAAAAGAAGATTTCGGATTTAAAAAGAAAAAATAATCCCTCCCAGCACAGATGCATTGCAATGCATCTCTCCTTTCCAATTTACATCCACTTGCATTTTACAAAAAAATGCATTGTTAAAGAAACGAACTATTGAAAATGGAATTTTATAAAAATCACTACAGAATTGATTCAATACTAAGGGTTGGTGTACCAGCAGTACTAAGGCGGGGCTTTTTTACGAAATAAAAAAGAAAAAGCAATTCAAATTTGTATATATTATTTTGATTTGATACTAATGTAGTATATTTGAAAAGATTCCAGAATACCCAATACCCCAAATATGAACAAAATATTTATTGAAAATAAACATTGCTCTTTTCAGAATTGAAAGAGCAATGAGTAAATCGTACATTTTCCCAATCATTTTTTAATACAAAAATAAATGGCAAGTGGCAAGCAGATTTTACTGTCTTCATTAATTGAGAGTTCTCAAAAATTTCAAAAAGAAGGAGAAACTGAATCAGTTTCAGAGGAGTTAAAGGCAGGTTTATTATTACACGGTTCCACTGCAAGTTTTATGTGGAAAATGGTAGAAAAGTTAGGTTGGATAAATCAGCGAATTGTTATAGATGAGGAAGTTGGAGATATTGAAAAGCAAGGTTTAGGCTTAGCAAAACAAAATGTGTTATTATCAGTTATTTTTGAGAAAATTACAGACAATGAGCATTTATTAGAAACAGTAAAATCTGATTATCCAGCAATTGAAAAAGAAGATTTGGAAGCAGCAATTCACATTATTTGGCTTTTGCTAAAATCATTAGAATGGTCTAAAAATACTGAATCAGTTGAGGATAATGGAAAATTAGATTTAAAAGAAAAAGAACATTTAATAAATAGTTATAAAAGAAAACTTAACGATTACCGAGAAGATCCAGAGGATTATTCTTGAAAATTTTAACAACTAAAAATATACATGCATTATGAGTTTGTTGGTAGTGTATCAAACGTATTGATTTATTATCTTTGCAAAAAAAAAATGATTCA
>JAHDGP010000283.1 GCA_020627525.1 Bacteroidota bacterium | reverse complement strand
CAATCATTCCAATAGAACTTTCTAATACCACAATTTTTGGTGCATTTCTTAGAGATATAACAGAATCGAACAGAGCCAAAGAAGCACTTATTGAGGCGAGAAAAGCAGCCGAAGCATCTGCCGAAGCCAAAGAAATGTTTTTGGCAAATGTGAGCCACGAATTCCGAACGCCTCTAAATGCAATACTAGGAATGGGTGAGTTACTTGAAACGACAGAACTATCAGAAAAGCAACAAAAGTATGTCAAAGCTATTCATACCTCAGCTAACAACCTTACTGTTATTGTCAACGATATTTTGAATGTTGCTAAAATTAAATCGGGACAAATACAAGTAGAAAAAATTGGTTTTGTATTGAAAGATTTGGTGGCAAATACCATTGAATCAATTTATCCAATTGCTAGAGAGAAAGGCTTAGAGCTAGAGTATGATATTGATAAGTTTATCTCAAAAGTACTCATAGGCGACCCTGTTAGACTGAGCCAGATATTCATCAATTTGCTGAACAATGCTTTGAAATTTACCATTGAAGGGTCAGTCTTACTTCGTGCAACACTTAAGGAGGAAACAGAGACAGAAAACGAAATTAAATTTGAAGTTATTGATACTGGTATCGGTATTGAAGATTCGCAAATTGATAAAATATTTGAAGATTTTGTTCAAGAGGATGGAAGCATTTCAAGACGTTTTGGAGGCACTGGATTGGGTTTATCCATTGTGAAAACACTGGTAAACAGAAATGGTGGCGAAATTAAAGTTAAAAGTAAGAAAGGAGTAGGAACCACTTTTTATTTTGATTTGAAATTTAACAAAGGAGAGGAAAAAGATTTGCCAAAAAGCGACTATAGTGCAGAGCCTGTTAAAGACTTAGAAAATCTTTCCGTTTTGCTGGCTGAAGACAATGAGCTGAATCAAATGAGAGCAGTGCATTTATTGGAGTATTTGAAAATGAAAGTTGTCATTGCAAATAACGGTTTGGAAGCCATTGAAAAATTTCAAGAGCAGCATTTTGATATTATTTTGATGGATATGCAAATGCCGGAAATGGATGGCTTAGAAGCGACGAAAATTCTTAGAAAAGACCACGATCAAGAGGTGCCTATTATTGCGCTTACAGCCAATTCGATTGATGGGGATAAGGAAAAGTGTGCCGAGGCTGGTATGAATGACTTTCTTTCTAAACCGTTTAAAGGAATTGAGTTGATTGCCTTAATGAAAAAGTGGATAGTAAAGGAAGAAAAAGCAGCGCCTAAACCTGCTGTTCAACCTAAGCAAATGTGTGTCCACGCAAGAGGACCGTTGTATAAGTTGGAGAAGCTAAAGGAGGAGGCAATGGGCAACGAGGCATTTGTACAAAAAATGTTGAAACTGTACTTGAAGATAATACCTAACTCGGTTGATGACTTGATTGCTTTTTGTAAGCAGGAGGATTGGGAGCGAGTGCATTCTATTGCGCACAAACTGAAACCTTCTTTTGATTTACTGGAAGTTTCTTCATTGTATCAAATTATTCGAGATATTGAGAATAACTGTCGTGATCTTAAAAACCTGGAAGTCGTTCCTAAAAAAGTAGGGCACGTCGAAATGGTCGTGCAAATGCTCGTTAAAGAACTGGAAAAAGAAGTTACCTAATTTTCAGTTTAATGATACTTATTGTTAGTATTTTAAATTGATTTTGGTAGAAATATTTGCTTGAATTTTTGTGAAATGACAATTATTGTCAATATCAAAACCAAGCTTAGCGATGCATAAGCGCAGTACCACTTTATCTTTGTCACAAGGTCTCCATAGAAAACACTTGTTTGCGATAAGTCGGGATAGTTTTTGAGCAAATTTAATGTGTTGAAATTTTCTAGATAGTCAAACAAAACAATACTCATTGGTAAAAGGGACAACAAAATAAGTTTTGAATCAGAAGCTGTAATTTTTTTTAATAGAAAAGTCAATAGAAAAATCAAGAACAAACCATATACAATTGGATAAATCATATCAATCGGTGTAATGATGAATTTATATAAGCTTCTACCAGATGCACCTAAATCGTTAAACATGGCGTTTACTTCTTCTAAGGTGTAGGCCATTCTTGTATCGAGAACTTCCACAGATTTGCCAGCGATTTCGTTCATTTGGTTTTGATAGCTAGGAAAAATGTATCCATTGAAACCTACAAATAATATAAGCAGAACGAAAATTATTTTTAAGCTTGTGGTCTTATTTAATAAATTAATCATAAAGTTCATTTTAAAATGAAATTAAACTGAAGTTATTTGACAATATATCTAAAAACATTGTTGACTCTTTAATTTGATGTTGTTCAATAGACAGATTTTAGAATTCGATTTTCTAAACCAAATTAGGTGCTCTTGAACTATTATGTGTTTTTTGTATGTCAAAAATTCATTATTTATATTTGTATATACATATTTGATCTATGTTTTTCTATATTAATCAATTACCACAATAATGCCAATTTATAATATGGACCAAATTAAATTTTCAAGAAACTATTAGTAAAATATATTTGTACAATAACTAATTGAAATTCAGCTTCTATAATTGCTTCTTATAAAAAAACGATAAATGAATTGGCTATAATATCTTCTTTTGTAATATATTGAACACAATCTACTTAATTTTTTTACAAAATACATAGCTGTAAGCACTTAAAAATCAATTCGTGTCGCAAATGTGTCAATGTTACTATCTGCGAATACGCTGTATTGGGGTATCTGCAATCGTTATATTTGAATTAGTATCAATGAGTTGTAAGCGTATCTTTGACGGGAATGCTTATTTGATCTTTATGTATTATAAATAAATAAATGTGTCGATTGTTTTTGCTTAGTACTTAATTTTTGAAATTCATTATATCAATCACTTCATCACAAAACTCGTACTCTCTCTTGTCGTTTGAGGCTATCAGAATGGTTCGTTTGCTTCTATATTGCTCTACTAAATTTAAATACCAGTTACACCCTTCTATATCCAAATTGCTGGTGGGCTCATCTAGTAGTAACAAAGGAGAGTCGGAAAAGACAGCTAGGCCTAGTTTGACTCTTTGTTTCATACCCGAAGAAAACTGCTTGATTGTTTTGTTAGCATCATTATTAAGAAACATTATATCAATCATTTCATTGATCGTTATTGCATTTATAGCTTGCTTGAACTTGAAATGAAACTTGAGGTGTTCCGCTAAGGTGAATTCTTCGATTAATTCAAGGTAGGGAGCTGATAAGCTAACGTATTCATAAATGCTATCTGATTCTATTTTTTTATTTTGGTGAATGTAGTTTAGCTCACCCACTGATTTGTTGAGGCTTCCAGAAACAACTTGTATCAAAGTAGATTTACCACTACCGTTAGGACCAGTAATTGCATAAGCATTTCCAGATGAAAATTTGAAATCAAGGTTTTGAAATATCCATTCATAACCAAAACGTTTTCCGAGCTTGTTAGCTTGTAATTCCATTCACTCCTCTCATAATTCCTTTATTGGAAGTCTTTACAAACTGAACAATTTGGTCTTTGTACTTTGACTCAGGAATGTTGTCATTTATTTTTTTCAAACCGTTTGAAATGTTATAGCCTTTTACAAACAACCAACGGTAAATGTCTTCAATTTTTTGAATGTCCTCAATATCGTAGCCACGTCTTTTTAGACCAATACTATTGATGCCAACATAAGAAAGTGGTTCACGCCCAGCTTTGACATAAGGCGGTACATTTTTACGTACCAATGATCCTCCTGTAATGAAAGCGTGTGCGCCAATGTGAACGAATTGTTGTACAGCAACCAAACCTTCTAATATTGTATAATCCTCCACAATTACATGACCCGCAAGATTTACGCAATTTGCCAAAATACAATGATCTCCAACAATGCAATCGTGCGCCACATGGCAATAAGCCATTATCAAACAATTGCTGCCAACTGCTGTTTTATTGTTGAATTTTGTACCTCTGTTTATTGTGGCATGCTCTCTTATCGTAGTGTAATTTCCAATCTCTACTGTTGTGTACTCTCCACCAAACTTTAAATCTTGAGGAATAGCAGCAATTACAGCTCCTGGAAATATTTTACAATGACTGCCTATTCTAGCACCATTTAGCACGGTAGCATTAGGACCAATTTCTGTGTTATCACCAATAACAACATCTTTGTCAATATAGGAAAAAGGACCGATGGTAACATTTTTGCCAATTTTTGCCTCTGGATGGACATAGGCTAGGTGATTAGAGGTCGTCGATTCTTGTAGTATCATAAATCTCGTGGAAAAGGTTTAGTGTTATTATTCTTAACGTTTCTTTAACAATATTAGTGTGGCGTCAATTTCAAAATTTTTCAGGCAACAAATATATTTATTAAAGTATAATTCACAATGTATAATGTCTATTTGTTTCAAAATCAATGCGAATTTACCTAAATTGTTAGACTATTTTCAACTAAAATCTTGTATGCCAACTTTTGTTTGCCTATTATTTTACAAGATACTGAAGATAAAATAGCTAAATTATAGATACTAATTCTTAGTTTTCAATATTTGTGCCGTAATAATGGCTTCCGTCGCAATTTTGTTGCCAACATAAGCGTGTCCACGCATTTGGCAAATTCCTCTCCTAACTGGAGAAACAAGATTCAGCTCAAATACCAGTACATCACCAGGTCGGACAATGTTTCTGAATTTTACTTCATCAATTTTTAACAAATATGTGATGTAATTTTCAGGATCATCAACCGTACTTAATACCAAAATACCGCCCGTCTGTGCCATTGCCTCTAATTGCAATACGCCAGGCATTACAGGGTCGCCAGGGAAATGCCCTTGAAAAAACGGTTCGTTCATCGTTACCATTTTGATTCCAACGACTTTATCTTCTGTCAATTCAATGATTTTATCTACTAAAAGAAAAGGATATTTGTGAGGAAGAGATTTCAAAATCCCTTTAATATCAACTACTGCCTCTTGAAAAACATCGTATTGTGGAATTTTGAGTAAATGTTTGTTTTCATTTATATGTTTTTTGAGCAATTTTACAAATTCTATATTGGTAGAATGCCCTGGGCGTGTTGCAAATATTTTTGCTCGGATCGGCATTCCCAACAGTGTCAAATCGCCTACAACATCCAGTAATTTGTGTCGGGCAGGCTCGTTGTTAAACCTTAATTTTACATTATTTAAAATGCCTTCCTCCACTTGGATGTCAGGAATTGAGAAAAATTCCGCCAATTTGGTTTGTTCGCTTTCTTCCAATGCTCTGTCAGCAAAAACAACAGCATTGGTCAAGTTTCCGCCTTTGATCAAATCATTTTCAACCAAAGCAGTAACTTCATGCAAGAAGCAAAAAGTTCTGGCAGGAGCGATTTCTTCCGCAAAATCAGAAAGGCAATCAAGGTGAGCATGTTGCGTGCTCAAAACGGTCGTATTGAAATCTATAGCCGTCGAAATTTCATAGCGATCAGATGGGATTGCAACCATTTCTACATCTTTTTCCTTATCATAAAAACGAATGACCTCATTTAATGGAAAATAGACTCTTTCAGCATTTTGTTTTTCTATCCCAACCTTTTGAATCCCACTGACAAATTCCTGTGAACTTCCATCCAAAATAGGAATTTCATCATTATCTAATTTGATAAGAACATTGTCAACTCCCATTCCTGTTAGGGCTGCAAGCAAGTGCTCCACCGTATAAACTTTGGCTCCATTCTTTTCTAAATTGGTACTTCTTTCCGTACTCGAAATGTTAACGATATCCGCTTTAATAATCGGTTGGTCCTCAAGATCAATTCTTTGCACCTTAATTCCGTGATTGGTTGGTGCAGGCTCAATTGATAATTTAACAGGTCCACCTGTGTGCAAACCAATTCCTTCAAAATGAATACTATCTTTGATCGTCTGTTGGAATTCTTTCATATGCCTCAAAGATACGGAGCTATCGGTATAAGGCAATATTTAATTATACTTATTTGGGGGTTTCTCTGCGAGTCGAATCTGGGCATAATACATTGCTCGACGCAAATGATTTGTTATTAAGTAGGTAAGCATAAATGTTGGTCACTTTTGATCTAGGGTATTATTTCGATCTACAATCGGACCGTTTTCTATGGT
>JAHDGP010000282.1 GCA_020627525.1 Bacteroidota bacterium | reverse complement strand
TCATTGGAGAAATTAAAGGAACGTAATTTACAGTCGATTAAAGATGGTGAGGAAATTTATCAAGTCTGGAAAAATGAGCAAGAAAATGGTATTTTCGTCTTTTCCATCGAATTTAAAGATGATTTAAAGAAGCGTTATACTTATTTGAGTAATTATATGAATAATAAGCATTTAGAGACTAATTTATTAGAAATGATCTTTAAGAAATTTATTGACTATGATGAAAAATCCAATTCTTTGGCGATAGATTCTAAAGATGGAATAAATGACTATGTAGCGGATTTATATGACGCTCAAATTGATTTAACTTTAGCCTTTTATGAGTTAAACATCAAGGAAGCCAATATCGAAAAAATAGATACTTGGTTGGCAGAGGTACCTGCTAAATTTCCAAACTTAAGAATCGCATTGTATACCGAAATTCCAGATAATTTATTGGAAGAATATGCGGCATTTTATAGGCAATTATGGCAAGACATGCCTAATACTTCAGAATCAGACAGCATGCAAATTACGGCAGAAAGTATTAAATCTGCTCAAGAAAAAGGGAAGCTGAGTAATCACTGTGCTTATCGTTATGTCATCTTTAATGAAGCCAATCAATTAATTGCTAAAACATATGTGATTGTTAATCTTAAGCAGCCACAAGTAATGCAACAATTGATGACGGGAGTAATGAAAAAATACAGAGGGCTTGGATTGGCTAAATGGATAAAGGCAGCTATGTTTAAAAAGTTAATAGCAGACTTTCCTGAATTGGAAAAAATAGAAACAACAGCGCACCCAGAGAATCATCCATCTAGAGAGTTAAGCAAACAAATGGGCTATAAAAGGACAGGGGGTAAAAAGTGTTTTTTAATTGACAAAAACAATATTACCCAGCATTTAGATGTCAATTAAAATTATTTTCTCCATAACAAAATACATGTACAAATAAAAAAATACTCCTCACTTACCTAATGGCAAATGAGGAGTTGAAAAAGTTTAGGAATCCCTAAATGAAAACGTTAATACCTATCGTTGCACAAATAGCTTTTTCGAACTAGACTGACCATTCTCATAAACTACCTCTACCAAGTAATAGCCAGAAGTCAATTCTGATGTGTTTAAAGTTAGTGATTGACTGCCTTTGAATTGGTATTCCGTTTTAATTTCCTTTCCAGTAGAATCATATAGTTTAATTGTGGAAAGTTTATCAATGTCCTCTAAACTGATGTTAACGAATTCGTTTGCTGGATTTGGGAAAAGATTAAAGTCTTTTTGAGCAAGTGAAATATTTTCAATAGCTGTACCTTCATTATCAGTTTTACATGCTGCTATATAAACTTGAACATATTCGTGATTGTTGTTTTCAATAATTTCATCATGCACTTCATTGTAATCTGCTCTAAAAAATATGTATTTAGTTCCTGTTCCCCAACTGCTTTGGACAGTTAAATTTTTTGCTACAGGGTCCCATGGATCATTTGCTCCAATTGATGAATAACTAGAACCCAAAAAAGTATCTGTATAATCAAGCACGTTATTATCTGATATGTAATACCCCACTCTTGGATAGGGTGTTAACAAAGGGGCAGTTGCTCCTGTTACATTTTGTCTGCAACTCATATTAATAACTCCACCCCAACAAAGATTGGTGTTAGCTACTGCTTCATTTGTAATAAACAAATCTGGATCGGCAGTATTATTGCTATTGATGTTAATCTGCACACATTCGTAATTATTATTTTCAATAGATTCTGCATGAACCTCATTGTAATCTGCTCTAAAGCAAATATACTTTGTTCCTGTTCCCCAACTGCTTTGAACAGTTACATTCTTTGATACAGGGTCCCACGGATCATTTGCGCCAATTGATGAATGACTATAACCCAAATAGGTGTCTGTATAATCAAGTAAAGTATTGTCTGATAAATAATAACCCACTCTTGGATAAGGTGTTATAATAGGAACAATTGCTCCTGATACATTTTGTCTGCAACTCATAGTAATTGTCTGTCCAACATCAGGATTTGTATTAGAGACATACTCATTAGTGATAAACAAATCTGGCAGAGCGCCACAACCGTTTAGCAATAAAGACGCTCTTTCATTTGTCAATGCATCAACCATTCTTACTTTCTGACCTTCAGTAAATTTAACCATACAAGAAAAGTAATTATAATCCATGAAGTTGTCGTGTAAATCATTTTGATCTGTGGTAAATGGATTATTTGGGTCTAATGGATTAACATCAGTAGTGCAAGAATTATATGGGTTATTGCATCCTTCAAATCTTTTGTTGTCAGGTGGAGTATCACAAACCTTATCACCATCCGTAAGACAATTATTGTTTGTACAGCCTCCACTAAATGTATGCCTCAGATTTAGGTAATGACCTGCTTCATGAGGAAAAACACTAGAGTCTAAATAGGCTCTCTTAAGTACAATACCATCATAATACTGACCATGTGAACTAGGGTAATTAGCATATCCTGCAACACCTGTATCATCACATACGCCATCCTCAACTTGGTAGATTTGATTTACAACCCAAACATTCATAAAGGAATTTGAATCCCAATTCCATTCTGATTTCATACTATTGCTGTCGAATGACTTACACAAGTCTGAATATTCTGCTGATGGGAAACGTGTTATTCCGTTTGTAGGATTTCCATTTGGATCTGAAGTAGCCAAACAAAAATCAATTCCAATATCAACTCCTCCGCCATTGGTATTGGCAAAATTGTCATTTAAACTCTGAATACCGTCTATTACATCTTGATCAGAAATATTACTGCCTGTTCCAACAGGGTCAGACGGATGGTGTACGATGTGAACAACAACAGGTATTGTAAATGTGTTACTTGATTTATAAGGGTCTTTGTAATATTCATTCATTCGTTTCAAAACCCTTTGTTCCATATAATTGTATTTTTTTTGATATTCTTTATCTGATACCATTCTATTAGCATGATTTCCGTCGATAGCACAAAAGTCATTCTGAGCAAATGTTTGGAGGGTATTGATACAAATAATTCCCATTAATAAATAAATGGATTTTAATAGATATTTCATTGGATTAATAGTTTTTAAATGCTTGTTCATAATTTTTATTTAATTGATTAAGAAATTATTATTGCGCAATAACTCTTATTGGGACATATATGTAATCGTTTATAAATTTTCACACAACTAGACATTTTAAAAAAATCAGTGACAAGAAAACAATGTATCCAAAAGCTCCAGAGCAGCTCAACTTTTGTTGCAATGTGAGATTTTGGCAAAATATAAACCCCGCCAATGATGACAACTTTGTCCAAAGCCTGTTTAGATAAAAGGTGTCGCTCCGCTAGAGCTTGAATCTTAATCTTAATCTTAATGGTTGCTTATTCTACAAAGGTTAAGCTCCGCTGCAGCTAATAGATAAAATATTTTTTATATGTTGTTTGTTGCTCCAAAATGTCTAGTTGTGTGGTAAATTTTTATAAATTCTACGTTGATTCATTCTCATTTGAGCACTAAAATCAAATCAAAGCTAACGTGATTGGAAAGTTTAAAAAATCACAATTTCTTCAAACTGTCGGCTATGTTTTTGGTTAAATAGAATAGTTTTTTATCTTTAATCATTTGAAATTCAAAACATTAAAATATTTATTTGTTCTTATTTTATCCTCAAATTATGTCATTCTATTTTTTATGTAATATTGATTTTTTGATAAAATGCTTATTTAACACAGGCATATAAATTCAATAAATGCGAAGCGTTCCCCGCCGGAACATTTTTATGAAGCTGGGTCTACGGTGAATAAAAATAACTGGTCCGACACATCAGCAGAATAGCAGAATAAAGTAAAAAGATATTCGATTCGACGGTTCGATCAAAGTGGAACGGCAGCCGATGCTGAGTTATTTTTGGCTATTCCTATTGACAGATGTTTACAAAACCACAAAAATGAATTCAGTGCTTTAGGGTGAAAAACAAGTTCGCCTTTTCGCAAATAAGGCAAAATGGTCAAAATCATTTTAGCACTTATTGGTCCCGTTATCCAAATAATGAAAATCTGTCTTGATAAGTTACAATTGGATACAATGCGTTTTACTAAAAATTTAAAATCAGCCCTCTATATCGTAACAGTGATGCGCATTTAATTTTCCTTAAATACTACGATATTCAGTTATCAAGTATCTAAAATCATCTTTTATTATTTCCTACTGTATCGGCAGTCCGATTCAAAATACTAAAATGTAACTCTAATATTCAATTTGATTACTCGATTGCTTTTGCCTAAGTACTTAATTAATTAGTGAAATGTTTACTGGGAATACACCAAAAATCAATTTCACTTAAAACAAACCACCTATAATTCATATATTTACACATATAAATTATTGATTTTATTCAAAAAACTGCTTACATTTATAATGTCTCGATTAAAAACTTGATTAAAACAATTTCAATTACCCAGCTATGGCTTTAATCAATTGTATTGACTGTTCAAAGAATATTTCGGACAAGGCACATACTTGTCCTGAATGTGGCTGTCCTATACAGCACACATTAGCTGAAATTAAAAAGGCGAAGGAAAAGAAAGAAAAAAATAAATTAGCTGAATTAGATGCATTAAAACAGTTCCTTTATTTTACAATTGGATTTATGATACTCTACTATCTTTTTATTTATTGAAAAACAAATCAATCTTTTTCATTTCATTTAAATGAATTAAGCAATATCGGCTAACTATCTTTTTTAATATTACCTTTTGGTTTTTCTCTTATAAATCGAATCATTATTACTTTCAATAGATTAGACTTCTCAAAACATTCCAATTAGGGCGATTGGGGCAAATTAATAAACTCTCTTTTGTGATTAAGTACTCGGGTAAAATATCAGAATAGGCTTTTTTTGAATTACGAGGAGTAAAAAATCTAAATACTCGATTGATTTTGTCTGAGTCTTAACACAATATTCAAAAAAATGTCTTTACAGCATTCACAATACAACTCAAACTCAAATATCTGATCATCAACATTTTTTAAATTTGAAATTTAATAATTAATATTACATATGACAATTATTTTACTTTTCAAACTTCCTTACATATATTTTTTTTTCAAAAATCGTATTTTTAAAGACAACATTGAATTATCATATATAATACAAAAACAAATTTATTTTATTACATTTATCGTATTAATTTATAGTTATTTTATTGTTAAGATTGTAAGCCAAGCATTTTCAACTTAAAACTAATTAGGAAATAGCATCTGCTGTTAGGCAAAGTTATGCTTTACCTACTTGAATAACTTTTGTTATTCAATTGACTTAATACTTAAATACATTTTTACACAAAAATGGAATATCAATTTTGTGAAAAAATTATAATAGTATACTTATGTAAATGAACACAAACACTAAAATCAAATGATATGATAAAGAAAAAAAACTTTTTGGTTCCATTAGTTCTAGCGCTAATGGCAATTGGAATTTCAGCCCAGAATTCTGCTGTTACTACTAGTAAGAACATATCCTCCAAAATGAGTAAAAAGCTTGATTCCAATGACAATCTAGCCACGGAAAAGCTTAAAAAAAGTATCGTTTCTAAAAAACCATCTGTTTATCTTGAAAAAGCGAACGATACAAATTCGCCAAATACAGAAAATAAAAAACAAAGTATTACCTCTAAAGACAGCCAACCTTGTAATGATTCTCGCAAGGATGTTTCCCCTCAATTTACACCAAATGTCACTATTGATTTACACGAACCAACTGTAGATTATACTATTATTGATTACAAACCACGAACAAGTGAAGCAGTTTCTTCGCACTCAGTTAAAGAAGGAGCAGATTTCAATGGAAAAATTAAACCTATTGAAGATTATTCGGCACACGAATTATTAGATGTTTACCAACAAGCTAAGCCTGCTACTCAAGAAAAAATTCTTGCCAACAAAGTACTCAAAGCCAAACTTATATCAACTGGTGTTGATTTAAACAAGTAGTTCAACTATCATAAAACTCTAGCTAAACGGAATAAGGTCTTATCAACTTTTTGATAAGCTTCATTTTTCGTAACAGCTAACCTAAATTATTTAAAATAATGAAAAAAAATATATTTAATAATATAATACTTTTACTGCTTACAATTAGTATTTTACACCTAAACAATACTAGTTTAT
>JAHDGP010000281.1 GCA_020627525.1 Bacteroidota bacterium | reverse complement strand
GTAACTTTTCGGTTCAGCATTAATTTCTTTAATGTAATAATGCTATAATGCTTCAATGTGATAATGTGATTGATGACAAACTAATTCGTTTTAGATTAGAACATATTCAAATGAAATCTAGTAACAAGTTCTCAAAGGGCTATACTTATTGAATAAACTAAGCCTAAAATTCTTTCCAATTTCAAACTTGTTACTAAGTGGCAAATCGGATGTTTTAGTAAATTCGAGAATTTCAACATCAAACCAAAATTCATCGTGAGACAATTTGTATTTTTCATCTACTTCCTCAATCTCCTTATTTATAAGTATACCTTTAGAGAACAGTGTATCTACAAATTTATGACGATTAGCTTCTCCGTAAAATATAATCATCATTTCATTTCCAGATTTTTCTATTGGAATTTCCAAACATAAAGTATCTCCAATCTCATATTGTTTGTAAGCAGATAATGCATTTTTTGTCAATTCTTTATTATAGTTAATCGTCTCTTTATCGGCAATCTCTTCTTGCTCTTTATAATAATTTATCAAATCTGTTTTCAGATTACTTAGATTAAATTCTTGAGCATTTAGTTCTTTTTGATAAGCATTTAGCAACACAAGATTAACCTGCCACTTTTCTAGATCCTTAGATGAATCCACTGAATTTATTAACGCTGGAGAAATATTGTCAAATGCTTTGTTAACGTTTCCAGTATCTTTAATTTCTCGTGTAAATGCGCCTATTTCGTCAAAATTTTTACAAGATTTTAAATTAGATTTCTCTTGACTACTCAGGCTATTATCTAATTTTGAAAAAAACTTTTGTATTTCAGTATTATTTACACGACAAGCATTTATTAATAAAAAAGTAATAATTGCAAAACACGAAAGTATTATTCTTGAATATTTTATCATTTATAGTAATATATGTATTCTTTTAGAAAATAGCAAATTAAAACCAAATACCATCACGCACCTTTTTTTGATACTCTTTGGCTTTAGTTTGACTAGAAGGCCACCAACCCTTAAAGTCCTCAGCATTTATTCTATACATATAATAGAGTTTTTCATGAGTAGTTGGAACTAAGTAAACATTATACCCATCAATTGCAAAACTCATATCACCTGTTAATCCTTGTCCATACCTTCCTCCACCTGAATTCACAGAAAAGTCTTCATCTCCTCTCGGATGAGTATGAACAAATCCCACAATTCTCCAATAATTGTTTGCTTCAGGAACCATTTTTGTTGTCTCAGGATTATCAACCCAACCCCACTTTACCATTGGAGGAGTATTGTAATGTCCATATTTTTTAGTAGTCTGTTTTTTCCAGGTATAATATTTATGATCAACAAGATCTGTTTCATTTAGAATTGCTTTGGAAGCTAATGGGTCAACTTCTTGCTTTGCGTTTGCTTTTTTAGATTTCCAACCTTTTACTAATTTACCTAAAACATACAATTCCTTAACATATGGGTCACCAACAGCATTGGCCACAACAATGATCGAAGCTCTTTCAAGGTTGTCTTCTCTAGTCATTGCATATCCGGTTTTCGCCCAATCTTTGGCGGCAGCTTCTTCAGTACGATAAGCTCTTAATGCTTTGGTCCGTAAGAAATTTGAAAGAGCTTCGCAGTCATCTCCAAATTCACAAAATCCTTTTTGATAATGTTCGGAATCTACGACAAAAAGATTGCCATTTTCTCCTCCTTCATCGTGGACCAAAACTCCTTTTTCGTTATAAAATTTGTCAAAAGTTTGAAGACTATTTTCTTCTGACCAAAACGAATTGTTGCTAGTTTGAAATTTCAAAATTTTAAATATTTTAGGGGTTATCAAATATTTGTCACAAACAACATAAATATAGTTTATTTATGAATTATAATCAAATCTTAAATTAACATCTTGTATTGCAATTAGATTGATATGTAATTCAAACGTATTTAGAAAATTTCTGTTGCTTTAGAGATATAAATCAATTCTGAAATAGTCATTGGATTTAATTAGAAACGAAAAACATTCCTTTCAGTTGTTTAAAATTCTAATAAGTATAGGTTGAGTTTGCAGAGTACAAGCCTCGGTAATCAACAGAAATATAATTTCTAATTGAAAAGCTAATATAAAAAAAGCAAGTCGAATTATTCGACTTGCTTTTTTTTATATTACCAATTGCTTTTTTCCAAATTACTCCCCTCTATCCAAATTAAAAGACACTGACAAACCATAGCTTCTTCCAACTTTGTAGCTGCTAATTATGTATTCGTCATCGCCCAATGTTTGGGTTCTCTTGTAAGCAGAGTTTAAAAGATTATCCGCTGATAATGAAACGGTGAATATATTATTTATTTCTTTCGACAAACTGAAATTTAACAATGGGAAAGCAGATTCATAAATATCTGGCATTGATTTAAATCCTACAATTGCCAAACGGTCTCCCGAAACATTGAAGTTGATGTTTGAACTCAAACCTAAGTCTCTGTTTTTATATCCCAAAATAAAATTAAACAAATAAGGGGATTGCCCCTGAAATGGTTTTTTATCAACTGTCTGTTTGTTTATGTCTTCATCATTGACCGTTGCTTCGTCGTAAATTTCAGACATAATATAAGAAAAGTTTGTCGTCACCTCGAAGTTCTCAGCAAAGCCCCCTAAAAAGCCCAGTGATTTTCTAATCTCTACTTCCGTTCCCAATACCATTCCTTTGTCAATATTTTCCCAAGTAATTTCTCTTGGATCAGATGGCGTGCTAAACCTTTTAGCAATTGGATCTCTAAAATCTTTCATAAAGGCACTCACTGCTAACAATTCTCCAGATGATGGATAATGCTCAAAACGCAGGTCAAAATTATTAATCTTCGTAATGTTCATTTGTTCCAATCCACCAATATACCTATAACCTCCACCAAGAAAGTCAAAACTTGGAAAAGGTGCCAATTCACGCATATTGGGCTTGGCTATTGTTCTCGAATAAGCAGCTCTAATATTTGTCTTATTGTTCAATCCATATCTACCAACAAAAGAAGGAAGCAAATACAATTCTTTCACATTAACATGTTCAACAAAGTCGTCAACAATTTTCCAAGAATCCACTCTTGTTGGTTTAACAAATATATTTGACTCTTCTAAACGCACCCCCGTTGATATTTCAATATTTGGTGTCAAACTGTATTCTACCATTGCATATGAAGCCGCTACTTGATCAAAGCCTGAGTAGCTATGCTTGTCTTCTGTTTGGTAAGAGGCATAAACGCCCAATATATTATATTGCTCCCCATTGAATACAGTATCGGTTGTAACACCTAAATTATCTGCTGCAAAAAAGTCGTCTGGATCTCCAGAGTACAAACGTCCTCCACCTTGTTCTGCTGGTACACCAGAACGCGTATAAACAAATTGATCTTCTTCAAAACTTCTATTCTTTTTGAAATAATTGGCTCCTATTTTTATTCTATTAGACTTCATCCCCAACAATGGTATGGTAATGTCAATTTTACCCTCAACTTTATCATCCTCCAAATATCTAAAATAATGCGCAGGACGATCTATTTCATTTAGCTCTAAACGGTATTCAGAGGTATCTCCACCAGCAACGGTTGCCTTATTCGCAAAAAACCTTGAATCTGGCTCGTCTTGTTTTAATGATACTGCATTTAGCAACCAGTTTATTCTAATATTATTAAGGTTTTCTAAATTGTGTTCCCCGCCAATTTGTGTAGACAAAAATGCTCTTTCTTTAAATTTAAATGCTCTCGATTGAATCAACTCATCCATTCCTGCACTTGCTAAATTTTGTCCTTGGTAAAAAGAAGTTGTTTTATCAGCAGTGTGATTGTACAACATACTAAATTTAAATTCGTGGTTCCTAAAAGGCAAATAATTCAAATCAAAAACTCCACCCAACTCTGGTGACTCATTGCTCTCCTGTGCTGTAAATTGGTTCAATATCGGAAGTTTAGAACCTCCTGGAGCCAATGGTTGATATGTATTGCTTATTAAATTTGCCTTGTGGGTAAAAGAACGATTAAATTTCACACCCGCATTAAAGCCTATTCTTTTACCAAACAACTTTCCTACATTTCCTGTGGTGAAATTTATACTGTGATTTATAGGAGCTGTTTTCTTCGAAACGCTCATATTATTGTTAAATGATTTTGTTGCTTTGTCAGCCAAAGCGGCAAGTTCAGAATCCTTAAAAACCTTGTATTCATAATTTCCCGTCAACTGATCTTGAATAGCTTCCTCTTGCATCAATTCAGGAATGTCTCTTGATTCATCACCAAATCCCAACCAATCGTATTTACCACCTTCGTGCGTAAGAAATCCATTATTAAAAGTCGTTGCATCATTATATTTTACACCAAAGCCAACCTTAGCATAAAATTCATCAGGATAAGATTTTGTATTTATATTAATATTCCCTCCAGAAAAATTTCCAGGTAAATCAGGAGAATAGTTCTTTTGAGTATTCAAATTTTCAATCATAAATGCAGGAATCAAATCCAATTGAAAACTGTTTCTATAAGGATCATTAGATGGCATATTTGAACCGTTCAATTGAGTATTTGTATAACGATCTCCTAAGCCACGCATATAAACAAATTTACCATCTACTACAGATCCACCAGGAGTATATTTTAATGACTGTGCTGCATCACCAACATTTAATTCTTTTAATCTTTGGGCAGACATAGGATCAGAAAGTCCAACTTCCTTGCTTCTAATTGCCATTAGTGCATTTTCATTATTTGTTGTTTTTCTAGCAACCACAACAATCTCATTGCCTTCTTCCAAGGTCAATGCCTTTTCCTCTAACTCAATGAATAAATCCAACTTCTTACCTTCTTCAACTTCAATTCCTGAAATTAAGTTATCTGCATATCCTACATATTTACAAACCAGCTCATAGTTTCCTGGAACAATATCTTCTATAACAAAATTACCATCAAAATCAGTAATAGCTCCAGTTGTTGTTCCTTGAATCAACACTGTCACGCCAATTAAAGGTTCGCTTGAAACTTTATCATAAATCTTACCAGTAATGCCACCCTTTTGGATTTGTGCCACAATAGAAATGCTCATCAAGCAAAGTATCCCTAAAGCACCAATTGTTTTTTTTATTACGCTGTTCATCTATATTTCTATTTTATTCTTTTTTAATTTTTGATCGAGAAAAGGGAGGGTTTTTAATGGATTATTTCACAAACAATCTCAATGAGTTAATTTTGTTTTCATTTTGCAATCGAACAAAGTACATTCCTGCATTTAAATCATCAACTCGAATGTCAATTTCATTCCAACCAAAATTTGTGTGGTCTGATGCTATCTTTCTAATCAGTTTTCCAGATGCATCAAATAAACCTATATTTATCTCAATGTCTGTTTCTAATTGAAACTTCAATTTTGCGATACTGCTCGTAGGATTTGGTGCAATTGCTAAATTACTTAATTGATCTATTGTATTTATACCAGCTATTGTTTGATCTCCTCTATCAAAGAAATTTAAACTGTGCAGTGCAGTCCAGCCCAACGCCCAATTGTATTCACCAAAAGCACCTTTATAATCCACTGTTTCAAAAAATGCTACTTCAGAAGGATCTTCTGACGGATAATTACCAATATTTGAATAAGCAGCACCTCCAACATTTGGTCTAGGATCTAATTTACCATCACCCAATATTTTTATAAAAAACTGAAATGACCCTCTATCCACACTATTCAATTCTGGATCTTCCAAAGTATTTGCCCATTCCCCACCAAGTGCCTCAATCAATTCTGGGGCACCAGGATGGCCTATTCCCTCATCATCAAACTTTACAACATCCGTTAAATCTTTCCAACCTTCAGAAAACCAAATAGTATTGTGAACTTTTGTAAAACCATCCATCATTAAACTGTAAGAATCAACCCCTTCCTCTTCTGCTCTGTCTTCGATTTGTATTCCCCCTTTGGCAAATCCAGTGAATATACTGTTGCCGTAATGTCCCGTTCCTCTAGATTTAAAGTGTAAGACTCTTGGTGCCTTTACATCAGTATTTGCTTCACCAGGACCAATATAAGTAGCATTGTAAATTTTTGGAACAGAAACATAGTCGTTTTCGTCATCGGCTTCAGATCCATCGTGCTCACCAGCTTGATCTCCCATATCCATTCCGATCAAGGCAAACCAAAACTGTCCATTGCCATCCCAAGATTCATCA
>JAHDGP010000280.1 GCA_020627525.1 Bacteroidota bacterium | reverse complement strand
TACATTTGAAGGGTCATCTTTAACCACAATATTCAAATCTTCCACTTTTATATTGGGCAGAATTTACTCTTGCTACTAGTCAAATAAGCAGGTTTGTATTCAGGTCTGTCAACCAGAATGTTATTCATATCCTTTATAGCTGAATTATAATTACCCATTGCTTCATAGGTAAAGCCTCTATTGTAGATGGCTTTAAAAAAACTTGGATCTAGCTCCAATACTCGATTATAATCTTTTATGGCTTCATTGTATTTACGGGCATTTCTGTTGGCATTACCCCTGTTGTATATAGCATTTTTGTAATTGGGATCAAGCTCTAAAGATTTGTTGTAAGCAATGATTGCTTTTTCATACATTTTCTTATCAGAAAAATCATTTCCCTTATTATAGTAAATTTCTTTTTGTGAATTTCTTAAAGATGAATCAGCAGGAGCATAATTAGCTACATTAACATTTCCAAACACTTTAATAAATGTTAGAAAGTTGATTATCAAACAAGCCCAAAAAATATTATTTATTCTCATAAAAATTTACAGCACTGATGTATTTGCCAAAAAATCTTCTTTTAATAGTTGCTTAAATACAATGAAACTAAAATTCTGACAATTAGTTTGTTTTCTAGTCATTATTGTACTTAATTAATACTTTGTTAACTAAATAAATACCAGTTCACAATTAATATTAAGTAATTTTAGTTTCTTTTTACAATGCCATCTTTGGTGAGAATCATATTCTTCCAATTCAGTTAGCTGGCATTCATATATCACAAAAATAAAAAATTACATCATCATAGAAGTATGGAATATCAAAGTTCATTAGAATTTGCACAAGAATTGGACAAAAATGACCCTTTAAAGGTTTATAAGGAGCAATTTCACTTGCCAAAAAATGCCGATGGCACAAATATGATTTATTTTACGGGCAACTCATTGGGCTTACAGCCAAAGACTGCACGTGCTTATATTGAGCAAGAAATGATTGATTGGCAGAACCTTGGCGTGGAGGGGCACTTTGAGGGCAAAAATCCGTGGTATTATTATCATCATTTTATGGAAAATGCCAGCGCAAAATTGGTGGGCGCCTCTCCGTCGGAAGTTGTGGTCATGAATACCTTGACAGTCAACTTGCATTTAATGATGATTTCTTTTTACCGTCCGACAAAGGAAAGGTTTAAAATATTGATCGAATCTACTGCATTTCCATCTGATAAATATGCAGTAGCCAGCCAAGCAGCCATTCACGGTTTTGATCCTGAACAGGCAGTTGTCGATCTAAAACCCAGAGATGGAGAAGAAACTTTGCGGACAGATGATATTTTACAAAAAATAAAAGAGTTAGGCAGTTCTTTGGCACTTGTCATGATAGGAGGAGTCAATTACTATACAGGACAATTGTTTGAATTGGAAAAAATAACAGCTGCTGCACATGAGGCTGGTGCGAAATGTGGTTTTGATTTGGCACATGGCGTGGGAAATGTTCCTTTTCAATTACACGATTGGCATGTTGATTTTGCTGTTTGGTGTTCTTACAAATATTTAAATTCTGGTCCTGGTGGTGTCAGTGGTGCATTTGTCCATCAAAAACATGGTGACAACAAAGAAGTTTTACGACTTGCTGGTTGGTGGGGCAATGATGAGAAGACAAGGTTTTTAATGGAAGATAAATTTATCCCGCAATCAGGAGCAGCGGGATGGCAGTTAAGCAACGCTCCTATTTTATCAATGGCAGCACACAGAGCTTCTTTAGAAATTTTTGAAAATGCTGGCATTGAAAATCTTCGAGAAAAAAGTTTAAAACTGACTGGCTTTCTTGAATTTCTTATTGATGAATTTAATTCAAAAAAAAGCAATGAATCAATAAACATTATTACACCAAGAGATCCCAATCAAAGAGGCTGTCAACTGTCTTTATTGACTGGCGAAAACGGCAAAACTTTATTCGATAGTTTGACAAAAAATGGTGTCATTGCAGACTGGAGAGAACCCAATGTTATTCGCATTGCCCCTGTTCCATTATACAATACTTTTGAAGATTGTTGGAGGTTTGTTGATATTTTGGCTTCGGCAACTTCGACAAGCTCAGTTACATAACTTAGACAAGCTCAGTTACGTAACTTTTCAGCAGATTCAGTTATGTAGTAGGCAGTAAGGCTGAGACTATCGAAGCCTACGATATACCAAAAGCCAAGATTTCTTCTAAGTAAATACGTTTATTAAAAAGCCTTGGAATTTTGTGTTGTCCGCCTAGCTTGTTCTTACTCTTAAGCCAATTGTGAAAAGCATTCTTTTTTGCTACTTGAATAATGGGCATTTGCAATGCAAGGTCTTTATACCTTTTCGCTTCATAGTCTGAGTTGACTTTTTTCAATTCATTGTCGAGGATTTCTGCAAACTGTTTTAAACTTTGTGGAGGTACTTCAAATTCAATTAACCATTCATGTCCACCAATGTTTTTGTCGGTCATATAAATCGGTGCAACAGTATATTCTATTATTTTAAGTTCTAATTTCTTACTAGTAATTGCCAATGCTTTGTCTGTATTGTGAACCATCACCTCTTCGCCAAAAGTATTTAAAAAATGTTTAACACGCCCTACTACTTTTATTCTAAATGGCTGTAAGCTTGTAAACTGAACTGTATCACCAATATTATACCTCCAAAGACCTGCATTTGTAGAAATGACCATTGCATAAGTTTTTCCTAATTCAACTTGCTCTAAAGACAAGGTTTCAGGGCTTTCTTTTTCAAATTCCTCAAAAGGTACAAACTCATAGTAAATACCATAATCCAACATCAACAACATATCTGCTCGATCATTGGCATCTTGGATTCCAAAAAAACCTTCTGAAGCATTATAGGTTTGAAAATATTTTGTTTGAGAATTAGACAACAACTTGGAAAATTGATTTCGGTAAGGATCAAAACTCACTCCGCCATGTATATAAACCTCAAAGTTTGGCCACACTTCATTGATGTGCGCCTTGCCCGTAATTTCTAATATTTTTTTTAACAAAACCAATGTCCAACTAGGCACACCAGAAATGCTGGTTACATTTAGAGGAATGTATTGATCTGCCAATTTTTGTAGTTTCATTTCCCAATCATCCATCAACGAAATTGATAAATCTATAGAAGACAAATACCTCGCTAAAGGAATCAAATTTTGTAGCAGTACGGCTGACAAATCTCCTGATCGAATGTTGGGATTTTCTGAGTTAATGCTATGGCTGCCTCCCATAATAATTCCTTTTCCCAAAAAGATTTGAGTGTCGGGATTGTTTTTACAATAAAGTGCTAAAGTATCTCGGCCAGCCAAATAATGTGTTTGGTGAAATGCCTCTTTGCTGATTGGGATGTATTTGCTTTTGTCGCTGGTCGTTCCTGAAGATTTGGCAAACCACTTTATTTTACTGGACCAAATAAGGTTTTGCTCACCGGCAATCATTCTATCTATATAAACTTTAAAATCATCATAGGTTTGAACTGGTAAAGTATTTTTATACTGTTGTGCGTTCGCAATATCAGAAAAACCATAGCGCTTGCCCACTGCTGTATTTCTTGCAGTTTTCAATAAGTACTCAAGCGTTTTGTTTTGAATTTCAATTGGGTGATTCCAATAGGCATCAATGGATTTGAGCCTTTGTGTAATATACCAAGTTACTATGGAATTTTTTATTTGCACGACACTTCAACTAGTTAATGACGTTTTTTAAAGTACTTTTTATAAAATTTATGAAATGACTTTTCTTTTCAATTCAAAATTTTTGCCAATGTATAATTCTCTAACTTGTTCATTAGCGCAAAGTTCTTCTGGCGTTCCCGATTGAAGTAGTTTGCCTTCGTACAACAAATAAGCATGATCAATAATCGAAAGTGTTTCTTGTACATTGTGATCGGTTATCAAAACACCAATATTTTTATACTTCAATCGCCAAACGATGGATTGAATATCCTCCACGGCAATTGGGTCAACTCCCGCAAATGGTTCATCTAGCAAAACAAACTTTGGATCGGTAGCCAATGCTCTTGCAATTTCTGTCCTTCGTCGCTCACCGCCAGACAAAATATTTCCTTTATTCTTACGAACATGGTTCAATCCAAACTCATCTATCAAAGATTCCAATTTCATCTTTTGCTCTTTCTTAGTAAGCTTAGTCATTTCAAGAACAGCAGAAATATTATCCTCAATAGACATTTGTCTGAATACGGAAGCTTCTTGTGGCAAATAGCCAATGCCAATTTTAGCTCTTTTGTACATTGGGAGTTTGGTGATATTTCTATCTTCTAAATAGACATTTCCCGAGTCTGGCTTTACCAAACCTACCACCATGTAGAAAGAGGTGGTTTTGCCTGCTCCGTTGGGACCAAGCAAACCAACAATTTCACCTTGTTTTACTTCTACTGAAACACCATTTACAACGGTACGTCCGCTGTATTTTTTAACTAGATTTTCTGAACGAAGAATCATTTCAAATAGCTATTTTTTAATAAGAAGGTCTTCATCAACAGAAACCATTTGTGGAATAATCTCAGAACTTTTAATGTCTTTGATCGTCATTTGTAGGTTTTTATTACCACGCCACTCATTCAAATCCAGATTATAGCAAATATCAAACTTCGCTTTTTGAACCAAAGGATACTTAGCGGCTTGATTAAAAGCGATGCCTTTTACATAAAAGCCTTGATCTGTAGCATCTACTCTCAAATGACTTTTTGTTTGTCCCACCAAAGAGGAACGGCCTGTATCTGCTAAACCTCTTGTTACAAAAATAGGACGCATATTTGAAGGACCAAACGGTGCAAACTGCTCTATTATTTTATAAAAATTAAGATTCAACAAACCAATTTCTAATTCTGCATCTACTGCCACCTCTGGAACCAACATATTTTCCGTAATTGTTCTAGTAACAACTTCTTCAAATTTTTCTATAAATGCCGGAATGTTCACTTTCTCAATCGTCAATCCAGCTGCATATTTGTGTCCACCAAATTGTACTAAAAGATCTTTACATTCTCCAATGGCATTGTAAATATCAAAGCCCGAAACCGACCTTGCAGATCCAGCAGCATATATTTCATCAGAATCTGTTAAAATGATAGCTGGTTTATAGAAATTCTCAATCATTCTTGAAGCTACAATTCCAATAACACCTTTGTGCCAAATAGGATTATAAAGAACAATTGACTTTTTATCTAATAAAGATTTATCCGTATCAAACAAAGAAACGGCTTCTTCGGTTATTGATTTATCAATTTGCCTTCTTTCATCATTTTTAGAATTCAATACATCTGCATTGATGTGTGCCGATTCAGCTTCTTTTGAAATTAACAGTTTTACAGCAGCATTTCCACTATCCATTCTTCCAGCTGCATTGATTCGAGGAGAAATGTAAAACACGATATCAGATATTTTAATATCATTTTTATTGTGTATTCCACTAAGATCAATCAAAGAAGTAAGACCTGGACTAGGGTTATGATTCAGCTTCTTCAAGCCAAAATGAGAAAGCACCCTATTTTCGCCCGTAATCGGAACAATGTCGGCAGCAATACTCACAACCAGCAAATCCAATAACTCTTGAACCTTTTCAAATTCAATGTCATTTTTTATAGCAAAAGCTTGAATAAGTTTAAAGCCTATCCCACAACCAGTAAGTTCTTTGTAAGGATATTCACAATCTTCTCTCTTAGGATCCAATACCGCAACAGCTTGAGGAATGGTTTCAGCAGGACGATGATGATCGCAAATAATAAAATCTACTCCATTTTCAGTGGCATATTCAACTTTTGCATTGGCCTTGATTCCGCAATCTAAAGCAATGATTAAACTAATACCGTTTTTAATGGCATAGTCAATCCCCTTAATAGAAATTCCATACCCTTCTTCATAACGATCTGGTATGTAGTATTCAATATTATAGTAATACTTTATAAGAAATCCATAAACCAAAGAAACCGCTGTGGTCCCGTCTACATCATAGTCACCAAAAACCAGAATTTTCTCATTGTTCTTCAAAGCTGCTTCTAACCTCTCCACTGCTTTATCCATGTCTTTCATAATGAAAGGGTCATGCAAATCAGATAGACTTGGTCGGAAAAAGCATCTTGCTTCATCAACTGTTTTAATTCCTCTTTTTACTAATAAATCACATAAAATTCTGCTAACTTTTAATTCTTTTTGTAATGATT
>JAHDGP010000279.1 GCA_020627525.1 Bacteroidota bacterium | reverse complement strand
GCAAAGTGCAAGCTGGTCAAAAAGTACTGATCAATGGAGCAGGTGGTGGTGCAGGGACATTTGCCATTCAACTAGCAAAAATGTATGGCGCAGAAGTTACAGGAGTTGACAATACTGGAAAACTGGAATTGATGCGTTCACTAGGCGCTGATCAGGTTATTGATTATACCAAAGAGAACATTATCCGAAAAAATGAAAAATACGATTATATTTTAGACCTTGTTGGCAGCCATTCAGTTTTTAATTTTAAGAAAATATTAAACTCAAATGGAATTTATACAATGGTGGGCGGTTCTGTTTTTCGCATTCTACATACACTAGTCTTTGGCTCATTGATCTCTTTATTTGGAAACAAGAAAATGGGCATTTTAGTACACAAACAAAATGAAAAGGACATTCAGCACATTGTTGATTTATGTTTGAAAAAAGAAATAAAACCTATCATTGATAAAGTGTATCTTTTTGAAAATACAGCAGAAGCATTTAGACATTTAAATGAAGGGAAAGCAAAAGGTAAATTGGTTGTAAATGTATTGAGCAATGATTTTGAATAATCCTTCCAAATGGCAATTTGCTTTTTGCTATTTCAAAACAGAAAATCAATTTTTACGACTTCGCCTGCTACTTTTTAGACAGAGGTTGCGACAATGCTTTGTACTTGGACGGCTTTGTTTCTAAAGCCTATCTTCCATCGCAAAACTGGGAACAATTAGATGGAAAATTTGGGGTGATAATTGGGGAAACCAGAAAGAAAGAGTAGAGAATGAAAAGTTTTGGAAAAAATGAAAATAATTGGACTGAAGTGATGAGTTCCAATAACCTTGCCAAAAACGAGACTTTCCAGCTTTTGATTTAACTAAAATTCATTTTCCTCAAAATCTTTTAAAAATTCAAATGCTTCTTCTGAGCCAGAAATTTGTACGGCAAAGCCTTTTTGAAAGGGGAGAATAGAAACATCAAATTTGAAGAATGGACAGCATGCTTTTTCTTTTTGGATAAATTCAAGTGCGTTGTTCAATAGATCTGGCTCATCATCGAAATAATAAATATAGCCGTTATGGGATTCCTCTTTTTTGGTAACTTTCGAAAATATTTTTTCTTTCAAATGTTGCTTTCTTTCCAACAAGTCTTCACTTGTCAGGCTACATTGAAGAGCGCCTTTGAACATTTGGACATGATCACCAACATATAGCGAGCTTATAAATGAAGATTCGGGTGTATCTTTGAATTTGTTTACAAAATAGCCGGAAATCAAGAATGTAAACAGCAATATCCAACCTGCCAATAAGAAAATGTTAAACAATGTTTTTTTCATAGTGCAAAATTTAAACAGTAATTCCTGCATCAAAATACACCAAATGAAGCTATTATTAAAATGAAGCGGATTTTGAATTTAACTTTAACACAATTTTAATCAAATAATCTCCACTTAAAAGTTCCAATATTGTTCGCATTGGTAGACGGGTTAAAAGCAATTATCTACTAACCAGCTTCACTTTAAATAAAATAGGAGACTACATCAATTATAATAATCTGTAGCAACTATATCTTGTTCAGTAACATAGTTGTATGCATCAACAATAAGTTGGAAAGTTACATTTAGTTCCTCAATAGACTGAGGGGTGTACAGCATGACAAATCCTTCCCAACCTGCTTGTCCTTGAACAGCAAACGGATGAGATACAGCCCAGCCAGCTTCGATAGCTTCAGTTGCTCTTTGGGGCTCTAAATAGATATGCAAACTACCATCATCGTGTACATGACCAAGTTCCCGACCTGAAATCACAGCTTCTGTTTGAACGATGGTTACACTTTCGCTAATCCATAATCCCTGCCATGACAATATAGCAGATGGTTTTTCTTCTATTCCTGGTATGGTATAAATGCGTCGTATCATTTCTTCATGTACATCTTGCACTAAATCTAAATCAAGTTGTACATGTGGTATATTGCTTGTTGTTGCAGGACGCTCTCCATCTCGAATAGGCAATGTTTTATATTCTGTCATTTCTGTTTGCGTAGTACTTTCAATTTCTTGCTCATTGTCATCACAAGAAGCAAGGAATAGAAAGGCTATTAAAATTATTAAAATATTATTTACTATTACATTCATATTTTTGATTGTTTACGATTTTATAAATTCTATTTCTTATCTAGGGAAGGGCGTTCTATAATGATTAGTACACCAACCTACTAATTTCACTAAATTTCCTTTATATTCTGGTTTTATTTCCTTGCAATTTTATACACAGCAATAAATGCTGATATTTCAATTACAACTATCACGACATGAATCCAAAAGTCAACTGTCGGCGAGGCAGGTGCATTTAATACTGGATATAAAGGATCAATTATCATCTCTTGACCTTCGCGAACAATATTCATCAGCAATACAACAAGAAATTGTTTCGGATTTTGGGTAATTAGGACATAGATAGATGCAATTACCATTACTAATGTTCTTGCACCCATCTCATAGATAAGATTCAGCATTGGTACTCCGTCTATTGTTATTCCAGTTGCTGCCATCAACTGATGGTCAAAGAAATACATGTAAACCTGAGCTAACATGATTAATACAAGTATTATTTGAACTACATTTACCCAAATTGGAATTCTCGTATTTTTTTTTAATGAAATATTGTTTTCCATTTTTATTAGTTTAATTCTTAAAGAAGTCATAGAGGCAATTCCAATACCCATTGTCAAGCAAGATTGTTTTCTTCAATATAGGCATAAAGTTATTGTATGGATAGTTCATACTTAAGGTGAAAAACAAACTATTTATGGTGAAAAAGAGAAAAATGCCTAACAAGAGCTGGGGTAGATAAATATTCTTATTACAAAACCACTTTTTATTGTATATTTATATGTTCAGCAAACTTATGTTTTATGTATCGTTATATTTTCCTTTTTATATTAGTAGGATTTTGTTCTTGTAGTCGGAGCGGCAAAGTTGAGGTCAAAGACACTTCTGGAATGCATCAAGCTTCCGTTGATGAAGTAGAAAAATTGGTTGAAAAATTCATTCTGGCAGAATCTGGTTCTACTATTGAAATTCCAGCTGGCTTTTATGAATTTAACACACAGTTGATTATCGACAACCTCAGCAATTTGACGATTAAGGGGGCTGGAATGGAGGAGACTATTTTGTCTTTCAAAAATCTAAAAACGGGTGGTGAAGGAATGAAAGTTGTTGGGAAAAATATTGTTTTGCAAGATTTTTCAGTTTACGATGCTCCTGGTGATGGTTTGAAAACTCAGAATTGTGAAACAATTACTTTTAGACGAGTAAATGCAACCTGGACCAATGGTGATAAGTCTGAAAATGGGACCTATGCTATCTATCCTGTTCAATGTAAAAATGTGATGGTTGATGCGTGTAAAGCTTCTCATTCTCGTGATGCAGGAATTTATGTCGGACAATCTGAAAATGTCATCGTTAAAAATTGTACTGCTTTTGGAAATGTTGCAGGAATCGAAATTGAAAACTGTTCCAATGTCGAAGTGTTTAACAATAAGGCTTATGACAATGCTGGTGGAATTTTGGTTTTTAATTTACCAAACTTGCCTGTCGCCGATGGGAAATTTACAAAGGTTTATAAAAATGAAGTTTACGAAAATAATCATATAAATTTTGCAGTACCAATAAATGAATCTCCAAATGGAAATACAGTGACGCTTATTCCTCCTGGTTCGGGAATCATTTTATTGGCGGCAAAAGATGTAGAAATTTTTGATAATAAAATTAAGGATAATAAAACGGTAGGAATTGCGATTGCCAATTATCACATAACTGGTTTTCCAAGTGAAGCTCCAAACTGGTCGCCTTTTTCCTCAAATATTTCGATACATGATAATGAATACAAACGACCATTGTCTCCTCCTGATCTTACAAAAGATTTGGGTAAATTAATTGCTGCTAAAAATGCGCACGGTATCGGAAAAACGCAGGACATTGTTTACGATGGATTTTGGGATGATTCTATTTCAAAAAACATTGCAGACAATCCAATGAATATTTGTATTCAAGAAGCGGAAATTGAAAATATGTATTTTACAAGATTTGATTTGCGAAAAGGTGCCGATGCAATTGAAGCCTTCAAGGATTATGATGCATTTGTATGCGATTATGATGTCAAAACAAATGTTCAATCTATAGCTAAATTATGAGGAAAAGTGTTCTAATAATTGTTTGTTGTATTCCTTTTGTTATAAATTTTTTACAGAGTTGTAGTAAAAAAATATACAGTCCTGAGCAAATAAATTTTGAAGATGTTCCATATAAAACACTTTCAGAATATGGTTTTTTTGAGGGTGAAATGAAAAAAATGAAAGGGAAGGAGCGTGTACTCGCTTACGAACCCGTTTCCTCATTATTCAGTGATTATACAGAGAAAGCCCGCTTTGTTTGGATGCCAGAAGGTGTTTCCTGCTCTGTCGCAGATAGTGAAGGGCAGACCCTGCAATTTCCCAATAAATCAATTCTGGTAAAAAACTTTTATTATACAAATGCAGAAGGTGGTCAGCAAAGAATTATGGAAACGCGTTTGCTCATAAAGACAGCGGACAAATGGAATGCTTACGCTTATATTTGGAATGACGAACAAACGGAGGCAACTTATAAAATAACAGGTGCCAATATTCCTGTTCAGTTTACAACAGATAATGGAGAGGAGTACAATATTGAATACATCCAACCAAATAAAAATCAATGCAAGAGTTGTCACAATCAAGGCGAACAATTGATGCCTATAGGTCCTAAAGTTCGAAACTTAAATTATGAAATTTCTTATGATGATGGCAAAAGAAAAAATCAATTAGCCAAATGGATTGAAATGGGATACTTGAAAGACGGTAGTGTCATAAATGAAGTGCCTTGTATGGTAGATTATAAAAATAAATCGGCGGATTTGGAGTTGCGTGCTAAGGCGTATTTAGACATCAACTGTGGACATTGCCACAAAGCCAATGGTCCTGCGAGTACCAGTGGTTTGTTTTTGACTTATGAACAGGAGGATTTGACGAAGTGGGGCGTTTACAAACCGCCCGTTGCGGCTGGGAGTGGGGCAGGGTTGTTGACTTACGACATTCATCCTGGAAAAGCAGATTCTTCTATTTTTATTCACCGAATGAACTCTACCCGAGCGGGAGTAATGATGCCTGACCTTGGAAGAATAACAGTTGATAAGGAAGGTGTTACCTTGATAAGTGATTGGATAAATAGTTTGGAACCGTAGTTTAAAAAAAAAGACCACTCAATTTATTGAGTGGTCTTAGAATTATTATACAACAAAATTCTGTTATTCTGTTTTTAATATTTTGAATAACTGTTGATTTGTTTCAAAATGTAATTGTACGTAGTAAACACCTACTGTTAATTCAGATAAATCTATATTGTAGTTATTTTGCCCAGTAGAGCTTTCCAAATTATAAATTTGAATAACTTTTCCTAGTTGATTATAAATTACTACTTCGAAAGATTTACTTTCATCTGTATTTAAATTAATGTTTAGGTTGTCATAAACAAGGGTTGGGAAAATCTTTGCTGAAGTACTACTGTTGGTACCATTATTAGTAATGATAGTCTTCGTAGCTTCACATGGATCATTACATTCATCATATCCATCATTTATTGTTCCAAGTGCTTGAGTGATAAATCCAAGACTGCCAGAAACTTCACCACCTAAGGCAGCATTTGCTAAGTCTAAAAGATCACCAATTGTTGCATCTTCACCTAACAGCTCATATATTTTATTACTGAAGTTTAAACAAGAGTTGTTTAATTGTACATTAGCCAATCCGTCACTATATAAAAGATTCAAAGAGAGTGTTAGAGTTTGGGCAGCAAGATTATTTCTAACTCTGTCACAATTGTCACCATCAAAAATCTCATCTCCAGCTGGAAGTGGTTTTGAGCCACCTCTTCCTGGCAACATTCCAAGAACACATTCTGGATTTGAAATTATGTATGATTGACCTGGTAATCCTAAAACAATAGCTCCATTTGCAAATATATCTGTTAAGATTTCAATAGTAGACTGTCCATCTTGGAATCCTCCTGAATTTCCATAATATCCTTGCGTAAATGTGCAATGATCACTTGGTTCGCATGGAACACAAGATCCATCATCGCAATCTGCGTCTGCATCGTAGTTACACGCCGTTGCATCTGTACAACCTGCTGTATCTGTACCACCAC
>JAHDGP010000278.1 GCA_020627525.1 Bacteroidota bacterium | reverse complement strand
ATTATAGTCATGAGTCTGCAAATTGGAAAAAATCCGCTATAGCCTCACATTCACATAATATTGATTTTCAATCTCAAGCAACTGGTGGTGGCTCATCATACAATTTTATGCCCAAATATTTCGCACTCTATTACATTATGAAAGTAGAGGATAAATATACAGTTTCTTTTGAAGCACGTGGTTATGAATCTGGTATGCATTTAAACTATATTGATAATAAATTTGTGCTTAAAAATGTATCATCAGCTCACCAAGAATTGTTTTTTATAGAACACAAAACCAATGGATATGTCACCATTAAGTTAGGCGAAAATAAAAAAGGATTATATCTCAGTCATAATAACAACAATGTAAAATTGGTAGAAAGTTTTACAGGTCAAAATGAAAAATGGGTTATGGTTAATGCACAAAATAACGCAGGAGAAGTTTATATAAAAACAGCAGGTAAAAATAAATATTTAAGTCATGCCAGTTCAGAAATATCCCTAAAACCCCATAATTATAGTGGTGAATTATGGATACAAAAAATAAACCAATAATTAAAATTTCAAATATCAATCTTTATGTCTGTAAGTTTTAGATTAGAAGCCGATATGACACTCTGGGGACTGGATGTAATTTTCAGTTTCGCCCAGATAGCAGGTGGTGGATACATGGGAGAGCTGACTTTTCCACACAAGGTATCTGTTGGTGATATTATGCGAGGAGTGTGGCGCAAAACGGTTGGAGAAAACGAAGCTTTTCCTTTGGGTAATATTGGTCTGGAAATAGAATCAGTAAAAGCCGCTATGCGTGAAGATAAAGACGGCAACTCACTTGTTATGTTTGAGCTGAATGTTGAAGGGGTACAGCTAGGTGTTTATTTTATTAAAAGCCAAGCCAAAAACAATGCAGATAACCCGACTGATATAAATGCAAATGACAAACAAGAAAAAGAGGAGGCAACATTGTTTCTCATTAAATCGAGAGAAGGTTTAAAAATAGAGCGTCTGCCTGGAGTTGATGTAAAATTGCCCGCTCCCATAATAGCAAATTTGAGCTTGAGTTTGTGTACAGGTCCTGCACATTTCACACTGGGAGATAAAGAGTACAATTATGAACGTGGTTTTGGTTTTGATGCCTACATCAATATTCCCGATGTTTTAGACAGACGCTTTGCCTATACCCACAAACTGGATGCTAAGAAAAAAAGTCCATCAAATACAGATTCCTCATCCAGTAGAACACAGTCAAACAATGGTTCTGCTGCCACAGGTTCACAAACAAATGAAAATGAAGCAAATGAAAATGAGATAAATGCAAACGAAGCAAATTCAAGTGAAAAGCCTGAAAAAAGTCAGTCAAAGTGGGAAAAAGTCAAAAAGAAACTAGGACAGATTGGAACCATACACCGTATTGGAGTTGGATATCGTTCGCTCGACCCAAACGATGATAAAATCAAAAAAGTCATTGTCGAAATTGATCTTTCGGTTTATGTCTCCAAGTTGCAACTTTCACTAATTGGATTGAAATTGATTATTGATCCAATGAAATTTTTAGCTGCCACCGGAGTTGATATGGCTGCCAAAGTAACAGCGGGTGAGGTAACTACTGAAACAAAAAAGGAGGCGAAGGGCATACTAGATAAAGCAAAGTTAATTCTACAATCTCTTGATGTGGGATTAGACGGACTGGCTTTTGGTGTTGATACACCATCATTTTCTGCTGGTGGGCTTTTCCTCAAACAATGGATTCCATACAAAGGCAAACAGTATAGACAATACGTTGGAGGATTGATCATTAAAGTGCCTAAAGTTGAAATTTTGGGTATTGGGGCTTATGGTAAAATAGATGGCTTTACTTCTCTGTTCATTTATGCCATTGTTGGATTTCCAGGAATAGGTCCGCCTGCCTTTATGATACAAAAAATAGCACTCGGTTTTGGTTACAACCGCCGCATCATCATTCCTGAGATTGATGATGTGACCACTTTTCCTTTGGTGCAAATGGCCATAACAGATAGTCAGCCAAAGAAAAACCCTGCGGAGACTTTGAAGGAAATTGTACCGATGATTGTAAAATATTTCCCACCAAAAAAATCCTCTTTCTTTTTTGCATTGGGCATTAAATTCAATTCGTTCAAATTGTTAGATGGATTTATTCTGCTCATCGTTTCTTGGGGCGAAAAGCTGCGTTTTGATTTAATCGGGTTTTTATCATTCAAAAAACCTGGTGCCTGCATTCAAATAGCCATTAAAGCAACCATCATTCCTACCGACGGTATTATTCAAGTAGATGGACGCATCACAGATGGTTCTTACATCATAACTGAACAAGCACGTTTAACAGGAGGCTTTGCTTTTTACATCTGGTTCTTGGGAGCACACGCAGGAGACTTTGTTTTAAGTCTTGGGGGTTATCATCCCAATTATAATGTTCCATCACACTACCCTCGTGTACCGAGATTCAGGCTTAGTTGGCGAGTTGGCAACACCATTAGTATTATGGCGGAAGCCTATTTTGCCATCACTTCCACCCACTTAATGTTGGGGGCTCGATTTGAAGCGGTTGTTTCGGCAGGTATTCTAAATGCCACACTAACCATCTATGCTAATTTCCTAATGCAATGGAAACCTTTTACCTACAATGCTGAAATTGGAATTAGCATACGGGGTAATGTTACTTTAACGGTTGGGAAAGGATGGTTCTCTATTTCAAAAACTTTCTCCTTTAGCTTATCTGCAAAAGCTAGAATATGGGGACCAAAATTTGGGGGAAATGCCACCATCAAATTTAAATGTTTTGAAAAATCAATCAAATTTGGCGTACCTAAAATTCCAGGAGTTAAACGCATCAGTTGGAGCGAATTTAAAAGTGACTTGCTGCCACCTCAAGTACTTTCTGTTAATGTTGCTGCTGGTAAAATGGGAGAATCAAATGAGCACGAACCTGTTTTGATTGACCCGACAATGTTTAGATTGGAAATAGAATCGAAAATACCGATCTCCAAAATGAAGCAACCAAATGGGAAAAGTATTACGCATAGTGACTTTGGAATTTATCCAGTAAAAAATGCAAGAAGTGCAAAATCCAACTTTACAGTGACAGTTCGCTTTACACCTGTTGGGCAGTCGGCAAAAACATATACAGCATTTGAAATTTCTTCATTAAAAAATAAGCTACCAGCAGCCATGTGGAGTCGCAAAGACAGACTGGCATTAAACGATCCTGAAAAATTGATTGAGGCTATTTCAGGTGTGGTGTTGACCCCTCAAAAAATGAAAGCACTGACACCAATTAGAATAAAGACAGCTCCTGATTTTACGGACTATTCACATGAAAATGCCTGGACTTGGACACCAGAAGCCTACACCCTAAGTGATAAAGGCAGCTATGAGCCTAAAACCAGCTTTGGTCCTTTGCGGGAAGAATTTGAGGAGGAGGAGAGTGATTTTAGTGAATATGCATTGCGCAAACTACCCAAACGCAAAGTGCCATTAACCATAAAAGAATTTTAAAAAGACAATATAGAATATATAAACTATGAGCAGAGTATTGGCAAATATAACAGTTGAAAGCGATATTTTTCAAAAAGTAACGGCAACCATACAGGATGCCAAAGAACTTCAAACACCTGTGCCACCAGACAATAAGGAAGATGATCTACAAATCACTGATTATTATCTGCCTTCATTGTATCCAGGCAAGTATGAATTTACGATAAAGCAAGACATCAGTTTTGATGGCACGAATGATAATTTTGCTGCTTCATTTGTAGCGGAGGTCAAAGCTCCACTTCAGCCTTTAGATGTTTCCAGTATCTATCATCACTATCCAGCAAAAAGTGCAATGGGGGATTATTCTGAGGTATTGCCACATGTCGTTTTGAAACAAAAAGGACTGCCCTGGCAATTAAAAAATGCATATTCAAATGAAGTGGGCGTTTCCTGGCTGGCATTGGTCTTAATGACAGAAGATGAAATGGATGCCAATACCAAACCTGGGCAACCAGTTAAAATACCCAAAAGTCTGATTCCTAAACCAGAAAATCTTCGGTATTTGGCACACATTGCTCGTACAGCGGATGGTAACGAACGTTCGGTACTGATTTCTCAACGATTGGCAACTCCTGAAAAAAACAATATTGCCCACATCATTGCTTTACACGAAGAGCCAACTGACACAGGCGATGAAGCATATGGTCATTACACCTCTTTATTCAGTTGGAATTTTACCTGCGAGGCAGAGCAAAATTCTTTTCAAAGCATTATGATGAATTTGGATTGTGATCTCTTGAGGTTGCCAGCCCTTAAGTTACCAAGTGATTATGAACAAATGCCTGCCAATGAAAAAAACAAGCTAAAGAAAAAATTAAACAATTATAATAAATGCATTGAACAGGGCTATGTCCCTCTTCCACATTTAGCGAGAAATGGACAACGCATTATGTCTTGGTACAGAAGTCCACTAACTCCTTATGATGTGGATACCGAATTTGATATTAGATACATTAATCATTCCGATCACTTGTTGCGTTATTTCCAAAAAAGTAAAAGACTGGATACCACTTACTCGATAGCCTGGGAGTTGGGTAAATGGCTGACTTTGCAGCAAAAGGAAGTAGCGGAGGCTCTTTACATTTGGAAGAAGAATTATTCTATGTATAAAAAGCGAGCCATTCGCAGAACACAACAAAATGCAGAATCAAATGGAAGTGAATTGACGGCTACTGAAGAGACGATTGCAACGGTTGTTAAATATCTTTCTGATAATGGACTGGATACTCCTATGCCACTGCAAGTATATGATTGGCTGTTGGATTTGGTAAGATTGAAGCCCTTGCCTTTTTGCAACATTGTTCCCGATGATCAAATGTTGCCCGAAGAAAGTTTGCGCTTTTTTCATGTGGATGAAGGATGGATATGGGCAATGATAGACGGTGCGCTCAGTATTGGCAGAATGCCTACAGAAAAACCCAATGATCCAATTAAAATACCTGAACTGTACCTGACGGGTTGTTTGATGCGTTCAGAGGCAGTAAAGATGTTCCCAGATTTCAATGTAACAGCCAATGGCAAAACGCTTCCCGTTGACAGGCGAAAAATTGGAGAGGATTTAATGATCTGTCTTTTTCACAGTCAACAACCAATAAAGACACTGGAAGTTTTTCTTCAAAGTGGCGATACCCATTTTGGAATAGATAAAAAGAAAATGGAAGAAGGCAAACCAATAGAATATACAAAGAAGTTTTTCACTTTGCCGGGAGAAAAAAAATTCGAAAACTTTCCTGTGCCTTTGAATTACGAAAACAGAATCATCAATGTAAAAGATTTTGCTGGAAAAATGGGCGCAAGCGGTAAACAGAAAAGTTCGAGATTTTCATTGAGTATGTTGGAGATGACGCCAAAAGTAATTTTTAAGGGGTCAGATGATAAATAAGTATCCAGTTTGAGGGTAATTATTTTTCATTTTTACAAAGCATTTTTTTGACGCATAGCCGAGCTACGAGACTAAAAAATAATGAAGTAAAAATGAAAAAGAATATTCTCAAATCGGAAAATTATTTATTCTCTGTCCCTAAAAACAAATAAATTCAACAATTATTTTGTTGACATTTTTATAAACAACTATTTTTTTAACTAATTAAAATTAATGAATTATGGATTTTAAATTTGAAGCCGAAATGGAAGTATTCGGCAAAACAGTAGAACTTAAGCCTATGGATAACAGCGAGATTGGTTTTCGTGCAGAAACTTGGGAAGAAAGTATCACTGTACCTAAAAAGAAACTTGCTGCTGCTCGTCTTATCAATCTTAAAAATGCTACTGTCAAAAAATTTGTTCCTGACGTAACACATATAAGGGCACTCATGTACGACTACAAGAAAAAAACCTTTGAACTGGTAGTTAAGGCTAGTCTCAAACCTGGTAAAGTTACAAAGGCAGATATTGAAGCAATTATCAAATATGATTTTGATGATAAGTATGATAAATCATTAACTGACTTTCTAATCAAAGAATTAAAAGATCGAAGTCTTATTACTGACGCAGAATTGGCTAAAGTCCCATTTTCAAAAGGTAATACTGGTGAGGAAGTAAAATTAAAATTGGCGGCTGCTATTGCAAAATTTGAAAGCCAAGATGCAGATGACAGTTTTATTCTCAATCGCTACCCAACAGCTTTTAAAGTCAACAGTCTTGCTGTCTATCTAAAAGTGGGAGGTGATGAAAAGGCATTACCTGAGAGTACTACTTCAGATCCTGATAA
>JAHDGP010000277.1:4931-6275 GCA_020627525.1 Bacteroidota bacterium | reverse complement strand
ATTAAAGGTATGTACATGAGTATTTGAATACATTATTAAATAGACGGATCTACCAGTCTAATGTACAGGTATCAATGATGGATATCTTTACAACATAACACACTACCCTACTGATATTACTTATGGCGCTCAAGTTGGATTTGGTGGACACAATTCAGATCCTAACTGTGAGTACAGTATTGGTGCATGGTTTGGTTTAGAGTTGAATGGTGAAGCCTTAGGAAAAGGAGATATTCACTCAATTTTAGACAATTGTATTACAAGACCTTGTAGTGCTGTTGGTGATGCAGATGATGACAATGATGATGTTTGTAATGCATTTGATATATGCCCTGGAGCAGATGATAAAATTGATTTAAATTGTGATGGTACGCCAGATGCTTGTGATAATGCGCAAGTTTTAGATCAATGTGAAATTCTTCCATTTGATCCTGATACAGCATCATTCGTTTTAGGTTTTCATTACACACCAAAAGGAGATGATCCAAAAGAATGGTTGTTTTACAATTTTGATGAAGCAGGTGGAATATTCACACAATATGATGATGGAACGGCTAATTATCAAGGGATTATAATTAATGATCTTGATCCAGAAGACAGATGGAAGTTTTGCATGAATTTTGAGAACAAGATGGACTGGGAAGCTTGGGAAGCTTTGGGCAGAAGCTACAAAGTTAGAGGGGAAGGATGTACCGAAGAAACGCATTTAGCATTAGACTACTATGAGATAAGTTCAAGTAGTAAAATGATTGGACTTGGTACAAACGCAGGATTGCTTTATGATATAGGACATTATCCAACAGATTATAGTTATGGTGCGCAGTTAGGAAATGGTGGACACAATTCTGCACCAAATTGTGATTATAGTATCGGGGCTTGGTTTAATATTACAAGAAAAAATGGAAGCCTTATTGGAAAAGGAGATATTCATTCTATAATTAATTGTGCGATCAGTTTACCACTACCTGTTGATTTGGAGGTAATGTTACAAGGACCTGCTGAAGAAATTGATTCAACGCTATTGGAAGTTGATGAAATTCCAAGACCACAATTTGGAACAGGAACAGGAAATCAGGTGGCAAACAGAGGAGCAAGCAATACGATTTGGGCTATGAAAGATGACTTAAGATCTGAAGGTTTAATTCCAGCACAGCAGCCTTTTGGAACACTTTCAAACTTTAATTACAATGGAAATGAAACCATTGAAGATAATGTACTGGAAATTACTGGTAAAAATGCCATAATTGATTGGATATTGGTTGAATTTAGAGATGAAAATGATCCTACTCAAATAGTTGATACAAAAGTTATTACAAAGAGATGTTGATGTTGTGAGCGCGGACG
>JAHDGP010000277.1:0-4921 GCA_020627525.1 Bacteroidota bacterium | reverse complement strand
CATTAACATTGGATGCTCCTGCCGGAAAATATTATATTTCTGTAAATCACAGAAATCACTTGGGTGTAATGACTGCAGCACCTATTTTGATTGATAAATTTGGTGCTGGAAAAGTTGATTTTACTTCGCCAGATACGGAGTGTTATGGTGAAAATGCTTGTGCTGTAATGGGCGATATTAGAGCTTTGTGGGCTGGAGATATTAAAGGTACTGGTCAAGTTATTTTCCAAGGAGCTGCAAATGGTGTTAATGAAATGTTCTTTAGCATTTTGACTCACGAAGGCAACACTGATAACCAGATCAATTACATTATCAATGAGTATACAAACTCTGATGCTGATATGAATTGTAGAACAATCTATCAAGGAAGTTTTAACGACCCTAACACATTGTTTTTCAACACTTTGATGCATCCATCAAACACAAACTTCTCAACAAACTTTATAATTTCAGAACAAATTCCTAAATAGTTTACAAATATCCCTCCACTGTAAGCATATTAACTTTTATTATCCGTCTGCATTAATTTGTAGACGGATTTTTTTATTCAAAAATAAAATTCGTGCAATTTCAATTCAACGCCATACCTTCTTTATAGATACGGCTTTTATACGAATTTGAATATATAAGTAAGTGGTAAGATCAAATTAACATACACAAATAAATTTCACAAAAAACTGATTATCAAAACTTTGAATTATATTTTGATGTTTATTAAATTGGTCTTATCACCTACTTAATGTCGTATTATAGAATATTCTAAGTGAAATTGAATATGGTCTAGTGCTTGAATATAAAAACCCTTACATCCAAGCTTGATGAATGTAAGGGTCCATTGATACAGGGAACGAATTACTCATTTAATCACTCAACAAAGGCTAAAATGCAAAGTGACATTGTGATTCAAAAGCATACCTGTCATAAAGTATTAGAATATTAGCTGTCAAAGCAAGAATCGCCTCTGAAGTGAATATACTATTGAAAAATGCTTACAATTATTTAAAAAGCAAACCCATTTGCTTATTATGAACCTAAATTAACCTAAAAATCATTCAATTAAAAGATTAAACACGTAAAGAGGGTCTTAAAGTAAATGAAATGGTATTTTGAATAATTTAAATAAAAATCAAATATGTTAATTGATTGGGTTCACCTGATTGAGTTCATCAATTAATCATCTACTTTTAATGAGATCTAATAGTGTTGATTTTGTGTACTGTGATACGGAAATAGATTCTCCATTGTCCATAACGATATAAGGAGCTTTGCCTTTTATGTATTTTTTGATGTAACTAGTATTTATAATATAAGATTTACTGACTCTAAACAATATTTCTGATTCTATCACATTTTCATAATATTTTAATGACTTTGACGAAACTACTTTCCTGCCTGATTTTGTAAAAAAAGTACTATAACCGCCATCAGCCTCACAATAAAGAATATCATCTATGGGAATAAAATCATAGCCTTCAACTGTCGGTACGGCCAATCTAGTATTGGGTTTCTTTAAATTTGTAAGTAAGGTTTCGATTTGAGAATAATTATTAACACTGCTGGCTATTTTGTTTCTAACTGTTTCCAAAGCCTCAGACAATTCATCAATATCAATTGGTTTTAATAAATAATCTATAGCGGCATATTTTATTGCTTTTAAAGCATATTGTTGAAAGGCTGTAGTGAAAATTATGAAAATGTTTGAACAATCTATTTTATCTAATAAATCAAAAGCACTTTGCAATTTCAATTCGATATCCAAAAATATTAACTGTGGTCTATTATTTTTAATATTTTCCAAAGCACTGTCAACATCATCAGCCATACCAATTATGTCAATATCAGCATGATACCTGTTTAGCAGCTTTTTGAGTACCTCCTGATTGTGGTGTTCATCTTCAATTATAAGTGTCTTAATCATAGTTTTCAGTATTCAATTGGGAGTAAAATTTCTACTTTGGTTCCACTAGCATAGTCCTTTTCATCATACAAATCTATAATTTTCACTCCAAATTCTCCTTTTTTTGTCGAAGCTAATAGCTTTATCCTTTCTTCATTAAGTTTTGTTCCGATTGATTTATGCTGTGCTAGATATTTACTTTTATATTCCTGCGCTTTCCTTCTACCTATTCCATTGTCTTCAATAATGCATTTTATGCGCTTATCATCTACCAATTTAAACTCAATCAAAATGTTGCCATTCTTTTTTATATCTTTCAATCCCCACCTGACCGAATTTTCAATATATGGTTGAAGCAGCATTGGTTGAATTTTCATTCTATTTTCATCTATATTTTCACCAACAACAAATTGATAATTTATAGAATCATTCATACGCATTGCTTCTAAATCCAAATAGTTCTTTAATACCTCCATTTCATCTTGAATTGTGATATTTTCCTTTTCTAAATGTACAAGTGTTTGCCTAATTAATCTCGAAAATTTTGTTAAATATTTATGTGCATTTTCAACTTGGTTGTCAAGCAAAAAATTTTGGATAGAATTTAATGAATTAAACAAAAAGTGTGCATTCATCTGACTTCCGAGACCTCGCAGGCTAAGCTTGGCCATTTCATTTTTACGTTTCAACATGTTGAGTCTCCAAGTAAATAGTGCTCCAATGCAAAACATAGCTATCAAACCTACTAAAATCCAAAACCACCAAGTCATCCAAAATGGTGGTTTGATTTCGAATTTAACATGAGCAGGAATATCGCTTTCCAAACCGTCTTCATTTATAGCATAAACATTAAAATCATAGCTTCCCGCTGGTAATTTTGAATATCTGGCTTTATGCTCATTGCTAATTATCCAATCTTCATCATGTCCATCTAATTTGTATTTATATTTAATCACATTGTTAAAGTCTAAACCCTCAAAACTTATACTAAGAAAATTGTCCATATGATTCAAAACATATTCATCTTGGATAATTGTGTCTCGATCCCAAATTTGTATTGCATTTATAAAAATCTGTGGTGCATCAATTTTTTCACTGAATTCAGATTCATTAAAGAATGTTAAGCCTCTTTTAGTCGTCACCCAAGTCGTTCCATCTTTATCAACCAAAACATCCGTTGCTTCGTTGCTTATCAATCCATCATTGGTATTGTAAATTTTGAAAGATAAATTTTCGAGATCAGCTATGTTTGAAATTTTAGTCACTCCATTATTTGTAGCAACCCACATTTCTTCAGTTTTTTCATTTATAAAAATTTCTTTACAAGCATCATTTCCCAAAGGGTAAGCATCCGACGAAATGGAAAAACATGTATTTTTATTTAAATCAAAGACAACAATGCCCGAACTTACTGTTGCAACCCACAGTTTGTTTTTGAATAATTCTATATCTCTGACCCCAAAACTCAACTCTTTATGCTCTTCACCAAAATAGTAACTTGTAGTATCTTTTTCACCAAATTCTAACTTATACAATCCTTTATTTGTACCGACAAATGCACGGTCATCTAACACATAACTCGCAAAAGTCTTATTCGGAAACAAACAATTTTTTACTTGTAAAGGGTGTATTATTTTATGTTTGTTTTCATCCACAAAAACCCTATCAAAACAAAAGGATCCTCCACCCCAAACATTTCCATTGTTATCAATAAAAATATCTTTATTAAAAGCATTGCCTTCAAGTAATTCCGCCTTGTGTTTACCATTTTCAAACAAATACAAACTTGACTTAGAAACCTGAACCCACATTTCATTTTTATGGCTTTCCAAGTCAACTATTTGAAAAGAATTTATCGGCAATCTAATCCCCGAAATCTCTAAGTTCTCTGGGTTTATTTTATTGACAAAACCATTGTCAGTTCCAACCCAAATTTTGTTTTCGTGATCTATCGCTAAGCTGTATAGTCCATTACTCTCCAATCCCTGTGCCTTTGTTAGCGACTTTAATTTGGGATGTGGCAGTAAAAACAAGCCATTGTTTTGAGAACCAAACCAGATATTGCCAGATTTATCTTCAAAGACCGAATTAATTATATAATTTGGAAAATATTGCCGCTCCGGAATCAGGCATTCTCCCTCCAAACGACAATAATAAACGCCCTTTTTGCTTAAATCCTGCATCCATAGATTGGGATATTGTGAAGCAAAAATGTAATTTTCTCTTGTTATGTTTTTTTTATTTTTCTTCTTCGAATCGCATATCTTTACACCTTTTAAAGAGCCAAACCCTTTCAATATATGTTGAAAGCCGTGAACATTTTCACCATCTCCCGAAAAAGAATTCTCCTCAAACTTTTCTAATTTAAGCAAACTAAAATCATCCAAATTCAAGGTGGCAATTGCATTTTCTCTTTGGTAAACTTTAATAGTTGAGGAGTCGAAATGAATTACATGATTACTCTTTATGCTATTATCATTTAAATAAGGAATTTTGTTTGTTCGGTAGATAGAATCGTCTTTGTAATAAATAGAATAGGAATCATAGGATTCAAACCATACGCGGTCTTTCACGTCAATTTGCAGACCAAAAATATTTTCAGATAATCCATTTTTATTATTAAAATTAAAGAAAGAAGCCCCATTAAATCTGCTTGCTCCAGAACCCGTTGAAATCCACAAATACCCTTTGCTATCTTGATCTATTTTATAAATCGTATTGCTGGGCAAACCATCATCAATAGTGTAGTTTTTATAGGTATATTGCTGCCCTTTTAGCGCATTATAATCAACTAAATGAGTTAAAATAAAAACAGCTAATATTATGTATACATACCTCATTTTTATTTTATCATTTATCAATTTCAAACTTAAACTCTAGAAATTTCAACTTCGCTACTTCTGGACCATTGTTAAATTTTTTAAGTAGTAAGGGGCTAAAAACAAAGGCATCACCAGGAGAAAAACTGATGTTTGTACTATTCGAGTTTTCCGTAATAATGCTTATACTTTTAGCTTTGTGAAT
>JAHDGP010000276.1 GCA_020627525.1 Bacteroidota bacterium | reverse complement strand
GAGGTGCAGGTAAGTCAAGAGAAATAATAGGCAAGTATCCGATAGTATTAATATCGTGCTTGCCTTTTTGTCGTGTAGTTTGTCTTAGAATGTACTTCAACAGCATCAAAGGTTCGATGTTCCAAGAATTAGTAGACTACATCGACTACTGGCAATTGAGAGATCATTTTAAAATCAATAAATCTCCAATGCAAATAACCCACATTGAAAGTGGGAATTACATCATATTTGGAGGTCTTGACAAGCCAGATAGTTTTAAATCAATAAAAGACCCAACTCACGCAATAATAGAGGAAACTTTTCAAGTGAAATCATACGAAGCAATTAATGTTATAAATAAGTCGCTTAGAACCACTAATATGCTACAAGGATTCGATATAAATAAAATAATATTTCTCTACAATACAAACAACAAAGAACATTGGCTTTACGAACAAAACTTTGACCCAGATACAGAAGAAAAGTTTAAAGAGTTAAGAAACGATAAATCTTTTTATTTGAAGGTCACATATAGAGATAATAAGTTTTTACCATCCGACTTTTTAGATCAGTTAGAAATGGATAGGTTGATGTACCCAGAACGTTTTTTGGTCGATTCAGAAGGCGAATGGGGACAAATGCAAATAGAAGGTTTATTTTACGAATCATTTGATTACGCAAAATCAGTAGTCAATGATTTAAAAGGTAAAAAATACAATCCAGATTTACCATTACATATTTCTTTCGACTTTAACGTAAGTCCGTACATATCTTTAGAAATATCACAGCTTTACCATGATCCCATAAACAACATTGTAGAACTATGTACTATAGATGAAATTTGCATTGAAGAACCAAGCAAAAAAGGGCAGACTAAATTTACTTGTATTGAGTTCCTAAATAGATATAAAAAACATAGGGGAAATGTGGTTCTGTATGGAGATCGGAGTGGGGCAAATAGAAAAACAAATGCAGTAAGCGATTATTCAACGATATTCAATTACTTGAAGCCTACGAATCCAGCTTCATATCATTCTCATAAAGTACAGGGTAATAGCTTTTCTTCAAATCCATATCCAGAGTATGAGGAATTAGGGTGTACTTTCAGATTAATCGACCAAACTATTAAAGGTCAAAATCCTAGCCTATTGGCAAGACAAGTTTTCTTTTCGAGGCTTCATGCTGGACAATTAAGAGTAGTGCCATTATCAAGGAAAAATTTCACCATAACGGCAACAGGAAAAAGAAGGCAACTTTCAGCACAATATGGAAGTGCAAAAATATTCCAATATGTTGACAGTAAATGCAAGTTTCTGATAAAGGATTATGTGGAAGTTCAAAAAGATAAATTGAAAGGCGGAAAATCCGAAAGACCAGCACACCTAACGCACACATCAGATGCACTAGATTATAAGGCTGTTGTAATTTTCAATGCAGAATTTGAAGAAATACAAAGAGAATTAAAAAGAATTTCTTAGAGAGTTAGTCAAAAAAGGAAATATATACAAAGGAATGAATGAATATTATATAGACATTGCTTTATCAGAAACATATAGTGAACCTGTAATCTTAGAAAACTGGTGCTTATGGTGAATCTTGCGGAGCGATATAATATTTTTGACACTTTGGCGTATTGTTTGTATATTTACGTTTGTATTAAACAATCACAATAAAAATAGAACAATATGAAATTTCTTTCCGAAAAGAAACCTTCTGAAATAAAAGAAGGTTCACCAGCCCAAAAGGCAACAATTCAAATAATTGTACGAAAATTCAAAGGGAAGCCATTACAATGGATAAAAGACTATTGCATGACTTTAAATGACGGCAAAGATCGTTTCGGTGACGAAATATATAATCTTTGCTTGGACTTATTTATGGTCACATATGATCAAGTTGCAAAGGTTTGTTATAGTAGAATGAAAATTTTTATGGGAGTTAAAAAGGATTGATTATTTTAATTTAAGGTATATGGAAAAAGACCACAAGCAATTTATAGAAAAAATGTTTTTAAAACATTCAGCCCAAAGCATTGCAGATAAATTGCAAATAAAAGTTTGGAAAGTTCGGCACTATGCTTATTCGATAGGTTTAAAAAAACAGATAAATAAATATTGGAATAGTGACGAAATTTTAATATTAAAATCTGAATACAAGTATAAAGGAGATACCGAAATAGCAGAAATGCTTGGTCGCACTAAAAAGCAAATTGAGAAAAAGAGAAAATACTTAAATCTTAAAAGAACTACAAATCAGATACGTAAAATTCGTGGACGAAATAACGTTATATACGAACATGGTTTTCAAAAAGGACATATACCGCCATCATTAAGAAAGGAAGGTGAGATTTGGCAGCGTAAAAAAGACAAAAACTTTTTCACAAAGCAGAATGGAATTGTGTATAAACTTTCTAGGTGGGTTTGGTTAAGTTCTGGAAGAAAGCTAAAAAAAGGTTACATGATTGTCCATAAAAATAAAGACTTATCTAATAATAATATTTCAAATTTAGAGCAAATCAAACCTTCTGAAAACATACGAAGAAACACAATACACAGGTATCCAAAAGAACTAAAGGAAGTTATTTTTTTATCATCAAAATTAAAAAGACATGGCAGTAAGAAATAAAATAAAAGACTTAAGAAACCATTTATTTGAACAGCTTGAAAGGCTGAATGATAACGATTTAGATAAGGAGCAAATGCAAATAGAAAAAGAGAGGTCTAAAGCTATGGTGTCCTTGTCAGATCAATTGATTGAAATTGCTAAAACAGAACTAAATTACATGAGGTTTGTAGGTAAAGATTCTAGTGAATTTATGAATGATCAAAAAGCAATCGAAAAATGAACTACAAACTAACAATAAACGACGAAACAGGAGAAGCAATAGATGTTTTTATTTTCAATAGAGATAAAAATAATTTTCTCAACATTAACCACGTATTTGATCAGATTTTGATTTGTCTTTCGTCAACATCAATAGAGAGCTTCTACGATGGAATAATATACGAATTGGAAAAAACGAATAGGTTTGTTTCTCCTTTATTTTCAACTCATAAGTATGTGTCAAAATTCATTTGTTTTGAAATTGTTATGCAATTAAAACCATTTGAAGAAAGATGGGATTTGCAGTATCCAGACGGCAGAAGACTTAGAGGGTTGACAATAAAAGAAATTCAAGCTATATCAAGAGATATAATTAAGGACGGTCACGAACAGGATTTTTTAGAGTCGTTTAAAATTTACCTCAATGGTCTTGAAGCTGATTTTATGTTTTTAGAAGCATTTGAATAAAATATTTTGTAACTTTGAAATATCATTTTTTAATCTTAAAATTAACTAATCAAATGGCAAAAGCAATTCTAAAAGGCTGGCAAGTGTTTTTCGGAAAACTATTACTCACAGCATTACTAAAAGGTGCTAATAAAACAGACATGGATTATGTCAAAAACATCGCTAACATATTCATTCCAAATGGAAAGGATGCTTTAGAAGCGATTGGAGACAAAGACCCGAACGACAAAGAGCAATTGCGTCAAATTGTTGACAACATTATTCAGAAAACAGATTTTTCTCAGTTGACCAAAGAGCAAATTCAATTGCAAATCGACAACCTGCAAAGCGACAACTTGAAGAAAACCGCAATCATTGTTTGTAAAAGATTATTCCCAATTCTTACCGTATTTTTTGATGACAACCCAGATAATGAAAGCCAATTGGAAGAGATTGTAAAAGATTTCACCTATGGTGGTGACATGGAGGAGATTGTAATGATTTGGCTGGAGTTGGACGACAATGATTTGGACAAAGGAACAAAAGATCGTGTGCGTGGAAAGTGCATCCACAGAATTAAAGAAAGAGAATTATAATAAATCGGCTCGGTAGTCTATCTATCCTCCTTATGAAATAAGCTATGCATTAATTTGTATAGCTTTCTTTTTTGTTATAAAAAGACTATCTTTGTTGTAAATAAAAAAAATAGAATGATAACAGTACATCCAATCATTGAAGGAAAATCTAAGGCAAGAAACATTTACAGCCAATGGAATGAAGTTCCAGCAACTTCATTTATAGGTTTTAGAAGTTTAGTTCCATCCATAAATGAGATTGAATCAAAAATACTTTCTGAGAACGCAAAGATAATTGAATGGGTATCTTCTTATGAAAAAGATTTTTTTGCTGGTCACAAGTCGAAAGCAAAACAAACTCAAAGCAAAATATTCAGAAAACAAAAAATAGTTGATAATTTGCAAATTCAACTAAACGAGATCAAGCTTCAAATAATTTGTTATTTTTCCGATTTCACACCAAAAGATTTTCAGTTTATTGAATTAGATATTAACAAGAATGGATTGTCGGCATCAAATCATATAATAACATTGTGGTCGATGGTTTTAAAGCTGGCAAATACTCCAGTAGGAAAGCTGTCTGAAACTGGAGTGAATTCTTTTTGGTTTCAAACAAAGACTGATGCTGAAATTTTTCAAATGGAATCAGCATATAACGCTACACCAAGGTGGAAAAGGTTTTCAAAAAAATCCAAGCAGTTAAAGTTAGAAATTGAAAAAGCAAAACGTTCTGAATATAAAATAAAAAACATTTGGCTACACACCACATACATTAACAAGGAATTGCAAGACATCGCAAACGATATTGTCAGAGAACAAAAGCAAGGCAATTTTGATAACCTGATTTTACTTCTAGCTATGCTTACTTGTGAAGATCAATCTGACAGTAAAATACTTGACGAGATCAAGGATAAATCAGTAAAAGGGTATAAGGAAAAGTATAACCGAGCGTTCAAAGAAATATACTCCAAAAGAATTGATATATTTTCAAATCAGAAAAAGAAGATTGACATTGAAACCGTTTTTGCAATTAGAGATTTTTTTTTGCTCAACTTGAACTGATTAACGAAAAATATAAATCTGTTTTATCTGGCGGTTCTGATAGGCGAATTGATGTAGCGAATGGAATTATTCAATATCTCAAAGGAAAAGGATTTGTAAGAATAGAAAAAATAATTCGAGATGTTGGAATTGACTTCAAAGAATCTTTTTACAGACAATGCTTGAATACATTACTAAGAGAAGATTTATTAGAGAATAGAGGGAATGCTTACAAACTAAAAGAAGTAAGTGAGGAAAAAATAAATGAAGTTATACAAGCCAAATTTGGACAAGAAAATAATACTCCAGAAGAAACTGAAAAACACTACGAGGAATACGGATTTTCTCAATTAATTGCATCGGTTTCAAAATGGATTGATCACGATGGAAGAACAGTAAGAACATATGACGAAGATAGGTTGTGGCTAGGCAAATATATCGACTTTTTAGAAGTAGCTACCGAGTGGGCTTCATGGTTTAAGTCCGACCAAGCCATCGTAAAACAAAAAATAGCAGCAGCAAAGAAGGCAAGTAAAAAGTAAATCAAAATAAATTTTAAAAATGGATAAAAACGATCAAAAAGAATTAAAGGTAAGTCACAAATCAAAGCATTTGAAAAAAGACAAAACAAAAACAAAAACTCAAGTAGTTGAAAAATTAGTTTCCGCAAATTATGAAGGCGATGGAGTTGTTTATGAAATGGAAATAGCTAAACAAGTTTTTTCTATTTATAAGAAATTGCTATCGAATCACCAGATACAAGGATTTACAATTGTAAGTACAAAAAAAGATTACTCAATTTTAAACTCATTGATTAAGCTTCGTATTCTTCCGATCGAAGGAATGCAACACGAATTCATCAATCATTGCATGGAATACAGCAGGGTTTTCCATTCGCTCAAATATGAAGCACATGAACTATGGAGAGAACAAGAAAAAGAAAAGGCTAGTGAGGCAGGAAATCATTTGCAATTAAAGATCAACAAAAAGCAAAAGAGAGCGATTGAGGCGATGTATAAAGAGGAAACGAATTACGTAAAGTCAGTTTACAGCAAAACTAAAAAAGACCAGTACATTGCACATTTTGATGTTTCAGATGTTTCTGGCAGAATGCAATTGCAAAAAAGAATTGCTTTTATTTTTTCAATACTAGAATCAATTAATTCTAATTTGAGAATCAAGAACGATATTGATAACATCAATTTGGTTGCAAATCATCTTGAAAGCAAAGTAGGAGACAAAGTAACGGAGACGGAAACTACACTAGTTAAAATGACAGGAAAGGAATTGATTGAAAAAGGATATGCAACTGTACATGGAATTTGGAATAAGTTTTCCGCCATGTTCAAATCAAAGCCAGATGAATTAGACTACTGGTATTTGTCAATGCTAGTAAGTCCAGAAGAAATCTAT
>JAHDGP010000275.1 GCA_020627525.1 Bacteroidota bacterium | reverse complement strand
ATCATTCTCCCAATCGAAAAAACCTGTTGAACCGCTTGGCACAGGAGGAGCAGGTGGTGCTGGAGGAGATGGTGGTGTTATTCCACTTGGAGGAGCAGGCGGTGCTGGTGGTGCTGGCACTTCATTTATTCGCATTTCAATGTAGTCTTCGTATTCGTCATATTGACTTTCTGGAATGACTTTTCCATCTACAATTAATTTCTTTACCTCACCATTCTTAACTTCAAGCTGTAAACTTTCACCTGGACTGTTAATTCTAATTCTTACATTTTCTTTTTTCGTAGAATCAAGATTAGCAATGATGCCCTGACTAGGTAAATTATTATTTATTGGATTTATAGAAGAAATTGCACTTAAAGCACCTGGACTTTGTTTAAGTGTTTCTATTTTATCTTTAAAATTATTTTCGAAATCCAAGATAATTTCACTGTCTAAATTTGCTGAATTTTTAGCATCTATCAAACTTATCGTTTCGTTTTCAAAAATGTTTTTCAACTCATTTTCCGATTTAGTTATTTTACTTTCTAACTTAATCACTTCGCTTTCTAACTTGTTTTCAATTTCATTTTCTAGAGCAAAAATTTCAACATTATTGTCTGAATGGATGCTAAAGGAGAGTCCAACCACTGACAATATAAATAGACCTACAACTAATAATTTTTCCATTTCACTTGATTTTTTTTGAGGTTGATTTAATATTCGTTTTATTCTATTTAAAAGATATTTTTTATTACCTGTCGCAGATAATGCCAAAGTAGTATTGCTTCCTAGGTGCATACTTTCTAAATGCAGTAGTGTCTTTGCATAGACCATAGAATCGTTGCTAATTTTCAAAGCCAAATCATCACAGCAATTTTCTCGTTCGGTTCTGATTTCATTAGACAACCACCAAATCATTGGATGATAATAAAACAGGCTTTCGATGGCTACCTGTATTAGATTGATAGCATAGTCATTGCGAACAACATGGGCTAATTCGTGTGCAATGATGGCTTCCAGCATTTGCGGCGACAAGCCTGTAACAAATGCAGATGGTATTAAAATGATCGGTTTGAAAGTCCCCAACAACATGGGTCCATTGATGTGATCACTCAATCCAAATCGAATGTTTTTTCCAATGCCAGCTTTGCTTTTTAAACTATCCAATAAATTGAGCCAGTTTTCATTTTTGATGGATGTAAAATTTCTCTTTAATTTCTCTAAATAAAATAGTCCCAATATCATTTTTAGAGAATACAATACAAATCCAAATATCCATATCCCCACTACCCAATTCAGCTTTGTTTCAAAAAACTGTAGAAAATAATCTTTTGTGCTTATGGTTGGTCCGATAAGACTGCCTTCATTTATTCCTGCGATTGTGGAGTCAATTATAGTGGTTTCTTGCAAAGCTCCAGTTAAGGTACTACCGTCATAAACCCAGGCAAAAGTAAAAAGCGATGAAAGTAAGCATACAAATAGCCCGACCAAAGCCAAACGATACTTAGTGCTCGTTGCTGATTGGGGGATCGTCATCAAACAAGCCTTTACCACTATCGCAATCAATGAAAATTGCCAAAGAGAATGCAAAACGGTCCAACCCAAAGCAGGAATGCATTTATCCGATAAAATTTGAATGAACTCTATCATGGTTTTTTGTTTTGGATTTTTTCAATCAAGTCTTTTATCTCATCCAACTCTTCTTTTGAGCTGTCTCTATTTCCCAAAAGCTGCATCATCAATTGTTGAGCAGAGCCTTTGAATGTGGCATCAACAAAACGATCCAATAACTTTTTCTGGACATTTTTTTTCCGAACTTTAGCCTTGTAAACGTGTTTTTTACCTTCTGCATCACGGCTCACCCACTCTTTCTCAAGCATAATCTGCATAATCTTTAGAGTGGTAGTATAACCTACTTCCTTTTCCTCGTTAAGTTGGTCATTGACAAAACGCACAGTTGAAGCACCATGCTCCCACAATATTTGTAAGACACTTAACTCTGATTCTGTTGGATATTTAGTTTTCATAATTCAAATTGAATAATCTACGAATTTTTTCGTATTACAAACATATACGAAAGTATTCGTAGAAACAAATAATTACGAAACTATTCGTACATTTTAACATTTATTGTATTTCGGCTACGCTCAATAACTTTTATTGTTGATAGTCGCTCTGTGCAGGGTTTGGATATATAGCAATATTAGAAAGCTCTGTTTGGTTAATTTACACCACAGATTACACAGATTACACAGATTACACAGATTACACAGATTTAACACAGATTAAAAGGTTCAATTTGAAAAATATAAACAGATGGTCGACTATATTTGGTATAGTCGAAATACCAAACCTTCTTTTGTCAAAAGCCAATAGTTTTAAGCTTCCATTCTATCCTATTTGCATGCCAATTAGTTTCTGCAATTAGCATTTTTTAAGTATAAATCAGGTTATTTAATCGCGCATTTTAATTGATTATCAATACATTACAAGCACAAATACTTAATCAAAATAAGTACTTCCCATTTTTTTACGATTGCCAACCAGCCTACATTATTATAAATTTGGGCATTATTAATTCTAAAAAAATTATTTAACTTTTAAACCCTTAAAAAAATGAAATATTTATCTTTCTTATTTTTATTACTCTTAGTTTTTTCTTCTTGTTCAAAAGACTCCTTTTTTGAAAACGACGAATTATTAGATAATTCAGATGCTGTTGGACTCCAGAAAAATGGAACCCAATTTTCTGGAGATATAGGCGATGTACGTGGTGGAGATTTAGATATAAATGATCCAGGTTTCGATATAGATTGGTGTATCAATCAATGTGGTGTCGTTCGTTCTGATTGCTTTGATTGGGCATCTGAAAACAGAACTTACAGATTAGCAGATTGTGAAGACATTAGAATAATTGGAACTGAGTTAGTGGATGTTTATTGTGAAGAAACCTCCATTATCGGATATGATCAAGTAGAAGTATATAGTCCGGAAGGTGAAGTAATAAGAATAATCGACGTTCCTATTTATGGTACAGAACTAGTTATTTGTGGCCAAGAAGAACAAGACGTTTACAGTACAGACCCTGCTGTTATTCAAGAATATGAATCTTGTAAACAACAAGCTCAAGATGAATTTGTGGATGCTGTGGATGATTGCGATGTTCAATATGCTGTATGTGAGCAAAACTGCGGATAATCTAAGGGACAGTTCCTAAACCGAATGAAAATGAAAATTAAAGTCTAAAGGCATACGAAGTATTAAAGTTTTATCTTGACTACTTCATATTAATAATTGTCTGATTTTTGTTTGATCTGGTAATTTAGGAATATTCAGAAGTAAAGATATAGCGCTCCCAAGTCAACTTGCGTTGACTTGGGAGCGCCAATATTAAAAAGAGCGCATAACTTTTACAAACACCTTAAATTTATTTACCTCAGAAAATCAACTATAATTGAAGCAAGCTCGTCTGTATCCACTTTCTCAATTGGATGCTGAAAGCCTTCAATTATTTTCAAACTTCCTTTTGGTAAAATATTAGCACTTTCCTTTGACTCCTCTACTCCAACCATTCTATCTTCACTGCCGATTCCTATCAATACTGAATGATTGATTTCTTTCAATTCATCTGCTTTCAGACTTTTACCTGCTCCCAATCCTTCCATCATTTTGGCTGTTTTCCTAACCACTGCTTTCCAATTATTTTCACCATAAAGCGCAGCCAACTTACTCGCAAATGCAGGTACTTTTTCTTCAATCTTTTCGGGGTTCAACATTTTGATTTCCTTTGCTGCTGTTTCCACTGTCCAATCAAACTTTGTTCCCAGCGTAATGATTTTCTCCACCAATTCCGGCGATGTTCTTGCTAGGTTCAATCCTACATATCCACCCATACTGTAGCCAAATATGTTTGTCTTTGGAATTTCATTTTCCGCTAAAAAGTCAACTACATTTTTGACAAACAAATTCATTGTAAAATCTTCTCCGGATTCTTCTTTGCTGTGCCCTTCAAAATCAAGATCGTAAACATCAAAGTGAGTTGACAACTTTTCTTTTAATTTTTTGAATTGACTTTTTGTGCCCAAAGCACCGTGTAATAAAAGTAGTTTTTTATTCATTTCGTTTTTCAGTTTTGATTAATCTTAATTACAATTTTCATCCAACCAGTTCTTAATTCTTTCTCTTGGAATCAAATAAACTTTTCGATATCCATTCTGTTTGTAACCCATCGACTCATTCATTTTTATTGATATAGAATTCTCTTTATAAATTTCCGTTTCTAGTTTGATTAATTTAGGATAATTATTTTGCAATTTCAAAAGCATTGCTAATTTTAAATACTTACTCAATCCCCTACCTCGATATTTTTTTGCGATACCTGTAAAGTGTTGATACCCGACATTAGGATTTTTTTTGTTGATTCCAACAGTTGTTACTCCTATTAAATTATTTGCCTGATCATATAGTAAATACCTCAATTTAAATTGTTCATTTTTTATCAAAGACTCCTGACGGCTTTTCAATTCTTCCTCTGTCAAATTATAACTTTCTGGATCTGGGTGCCCTGGCATTTCTTTGATCAGCCTCACATACATTTTACAATAAGATTTTAGCAATTCACCTGGCAATTTTTCATAAAATTTTATTGAATAATCTGAATATCTTTTCGTGCAAAGATCTAAATTGTTTAACAACTCTTCTTTATTTAATAATGAAATATCCCATTCATAAAGTGCCCTATATTCCCAAGCTTTAACTGCTAATTTTGATGGTATAAAATCATTTTCTCCATTTGCCGATTTAATATAAAAATATTGTGATTGTGGATCGTAATCTAAGAAACGTTCAAAGATTCCTCTTAGCAATTCATCCTCCACAGAAGAATCAATTAGGTGATTGTAAAATACAAGCTGTTTTTTATTTAAAGGAAAAATATTGAACTCAAATGAACCAGCTGCCTTATCATTCTTCCAAACCATATAAGATGCTGCTCCATTATTTAACCACAACAGAAAAGAAGACTTAAATGCATTTAGTGGTTTTTCTTCAAAATCCAAACCTCTTATCTTGTGACACTCATTTGTATATTCATAAATTCTCTGCCAATAATCGTCAGCGGTATTTTCTTTGTCTATCTTTTCAAATTTGTATGTCATTTACATTTTTTCATTTTTCTAACAATCTATAAAAATACAAATGCAGTCCCTAACTACAAAGATAGCAACTGCATTTATATTTCAGTATAATGACTTTTACTTTCTAAATAATGAATCCTTATTCACAATTTAAAACTTTGTGTATCGCTGCAAAATCTAATCTACTATATCCTTTTTGAATAGCTTTAGCGTACAATTCTAAGGACTTTCTACTTTACTAATTCTTTCGCAAATAGATACAAACCAAATCCCATTGTTGAGCGACCAAACCTATATTGCGCTCTCCGAAATGTTCTTCGCTGTTCCAAAAACTCTTTCCTTTCTGTTTCTGGAAGATCCAATGCCTTTAATTCTACTTCTAAAAAATAGTCTCCCTCAAATTTATTCCAATCGTACTGTGAGGCTATATTAGAATACAAATAAGTCAATCCCAACTTTTCAGGCGCTTCAATATTTTCATAATGATACCTTGATTCAGATTCTTCACCTCCCAGTATATCCAAATAATCTTTTGATGGCTCTTTTATCCAAAACTGTTCGCCTATAAGTATAAATCCTCCTTTCTTAAGGTAAGGCATTATTGCTTTCATGAAATTCAGGTATGTATCAAATATATACGATGCACCTATACAGACAAAACAGTCTATACTCTCTGGTTCCAATTCTTTAACAAAAGTTTTGGCATCTTCAGCAATCAGTTTTAGCTGCCCTGTTTCAACCATTCCTCCCGATGCTTTCCTGCATTTCTCTATTAAACTTTCATCCGTTTCTACTAAAATGCCTTGCGTTCCACTATTTTGAATCATTTGCAAAAGTACATTTCCGCTTCCGCCTCCTATATCAACTATTGTATCTCCTGCTTTGATTTCCAGAAGACTTATCATTTCGTTTAACTTGCTTTCGTTTATTGGATTATTATATTTTAATACTGGTCTTTTAATTTTCATTTTTTTTGAAATTTGATCTTTATAAATATCTCAGAAATTTCATACTGCAAAAAGGGGTTTCTCATAAAAAATGTAATGATTTAATTAGAAATTAATACACTTAAAATTGGTGTGATCTTTACAAGATCAATAAAATTGGGCATTCATTTATCACTAACATAATAGGATCACGCTGTGATCCTTTTTAAAATGATTGCAGAG
>JAHDGP010000274.1:6073-6289 GCA_020627525.1 Bacteroidota bacterium | reverse complement strand
CAACTTTTCCAGTTGCATTTACAACAAGTAAATTTACTTGAGTAGATTTGTTCAAATCAAACTCAATTGAAGTAATGCCAGAAAACGGATTGGGACTGTTCTGTATTTTCATTCTTGCAATCTGCAAACCTGCCGAAGAATAACTTGGCTCTTCTGTTGCAGTTTTATTAAATGCACCAGAATCACAGCCATTAATCAAAGCGTGAAAATTGGAAC
>JAHDGP010000274.1:0-6063 GCA_020627525.1 Bacteroidota bacterium | reverse complement strand
CAAAACCCGCTGTTAGTGTCACATCAAAACCTCCATCATAAATTGCATTTGAAGTATTGTCTACTAAATTGTTTGCAGTAATCGTTGAAGATACTTTGTGTGTTTGAGCGGCATTTCCTATAATGTTATTAATTGTTGACAAATTTTTAATAACAGGACAGGGAGCATAAAAAACTTGATTTTTGATGTTTACAATATTCGTATTGCGTTTAATAACATCCGAAAGTGTTGTGTTGTTAATGGTTACTCTTTCAGCATTAGTAAATGCAGGATCATTTTCATAAAAGTAAAAATCACCCTCTCTCAATTTTATAAATTGATCAGCTAGAATTGCATTTAAAGTTGCTCCAACAGCTGAGCCTTGCAAATGACCTTCTGCCAATAAACCTACCCAAACATCAATATTGTTTACATCATTATTGTAAGCAGAGGCCAATTGTTCCTGAACAATAGGATCGCTTGAAATGTCTGCAAAACTATTGGCAGTTGTTCCTGTGAAAAATTGTCTAAAAGCATTGTAGTCATCTAATCCGTGATCTCTTCCTCGCTGTATGTTCAAAGCAGCCAAATCCAAACCTGGTCCCGTTGGGCTTGGAGTAAACAGAAAACTCCTTAAATTTTCTACAATTTTCGCATCAATTTCCTCTTGAAATTGCTGAGCTAAACCATTTAAAATAGCCTCAATACCATTGTTGGTAATATGCGAAGGATTAAAAAATGCTTGAGCTAAAGATAAGTTTCCTGTATTGTTTCCATTGTCATCATACAAAGGTACATTGTCCGTCACCATTGTATGACCTAATCTAAATGCAGCCGTTGCAAACACGTTGTTAATATCTGCTTGAATGGTATTATCGTATCCTCCATAATTAGGAATTGTAATTCCCAAAGCTGGTAAAAACTCATTATAAGTAATTGACTGAAGTATTGCTCCAACTTCTTTTCTGGCTTTTTGATAAATAGCTTCATCGCCAGTCATTCCGCTCAAAACCAATTGGTCACAAATGCGATTGTGTTCTCTCATAAACAATGTGTGCAGACTGGTTAAGCCTGGTTGTTCATTAACTCTGCCGTCTCCAGCAATAAAATGCCCATTAATGGGATTGATGGGTAACAAATCACCATTGGCAGAATTGCTTACTAATAATTTTCCATTGTTGAATGTTCTCAATGAATTGGCAGTTGCTGCATCCGATCCATATACATTTGAACCATCAATCCAAGAAGTGATATTGTTTTGTTGTTGTCTTGGTAATCCTGTTCCGTTTCCTGTTCCTGGAAATGCAGCAGAACGATGAAATGGAATGGGCGATGTAATTATATCATTAGGTATTGGAGCAATTGGAAATGATTCATTGTCATCTTCTGGTGTCCTAGTAATATCGTGGTCTAAAAACTGTCCCCAAGTAAAAACAAAAGAACTTAATCTCTTAGAAGAAGGACCACAATCAGATTCAAAAATAATATTGCTAATCTCTCTAGGGTTCTTTCTGTTTTGTCCAACTAAGTCGTTGTTGTTATTGTACACATCGGGAATTGTTCTTAGCAATGGAATGCCTGCCGCTCCCCAAATAGCAGTATTGTTTAAAGAAACATTGTTGCACGTTCCATCAACGCTTCTGTTAACTGCTTGATTAGGACACAAGACACTCTGCATAGCATAAGTCGTTCCAGCTTGGTTATTTTTTGAAGATGGAATAGAACCACTAAGCAAAAATCTCATTTCATCTTGCATTTGTTGCGAGATTACCTCCTGTTTAATTTGACTCTGTTCTTCTTTTGATTTTCCATCTAAAGTTTGTGCATTTATGAAAATCATTGAGATTGGTATCATCCCAAAAATCCATAAAAGACTATTTCGTATTTTATATTGTATTTTCATTTTTTTTAATTTATCGTATAAAAATATTTAGCAACAAGGTCGTTATTCCAGAATTTACTGTACCAAAGTGAAAGGAAACATCTGAAATCTCGACAATGTTTAGGACTGTAAATAATAAATAGGACTAAACTTATATTAACGCAGACTTTTCTGTATAACACCTTTTTATTACCTAAAGTGAGTCCTTACTTATCCAAACTATTAACCTTCGCTTTTAAAATACCATTCTCCACTTTCAAGCTCTTAACTTCTTTATTCACCTCAATCATATAAAGCGTCAACTCCTCTATTTTCTCTAAAAGCTTAACATCCATTTCACCCAACATATAACCCTCTGTCGCCACCTGTTCGGCTGAAGGAATGTTTGGTAAGTGTCCATTTTCAGAAATACTTGCTTCTAATTCTTCTAAAGTAGGTTTGTTGTAATCTTCTTCAAATACATAGTCCGGCCAGTTGGTACGCAAACGCACTTTTACTTCTTCCGTGATCATTTTGCCACCAACTGCTAAAGTAAAACCTGTAGGGATGTATTTATCTGTTGTACCTATCGCAAGTTGATGATTTACAAAGTCCCCGTATATAAGAGGCTGCGATGATTCGCCAGAAATGTAAAGCTTATTGTCTCCTGTTTCATAAAAACCTGCCTGGAAACCAATAAATACATTCCTATTACCTGTTTTATTTGAATATCCTGCTCTACGTCCTAAATACACGTTTTGTTTACCAGTTGTATTTGAAAAACCAGCATTATTTCCTATAAAAGTATTACTATCACCTGTTGTATTATCCCTTCCTGTACTTGAACCAAAAATCGTATTATAACTTCCAGTTGTATTTTTTATTCCTGAGGAATAGCCAACAAAGGCATTACCAAGTCCTGTTGTATTATCTCTTCCTGAACTTAAGCCAAGAAATGAGTTATAGCTTCCAGTTGTGTTACCTCTACCTGCTGATTTACCGATAAATGTATTAAAAAAACCAGATGTATTTTTCTCACCAGCCTGACTCCCTATAAAAGTATTGTTGTCACCAGTAGTCGTATTCATTCCTGCTTGATAACCAAAAAAGCTATTATCATATCTGTTACTACCAGATTGTTCACCAAAATTGGTTGTGGTTTGAGCAAAACAGTGGATAGAAAACAAAATGCCTAGTGCCACCAAAATGGTTAAGTGTAATTTTAAATTTTTCATATTTTATATGTTTGTTTAAAAAAAGTTATTTACAATTAAGTACATTATTGTTTGACAGGATAAGTGAATGCACCTTAGTTTTTAAAGATTCATTTTCAGCTTGTAGGCCTTTGTAACCTTTATTCAATTCTATAACATAAAGCGTCAATTCTTCTATTTTCTCTAAAAGCTTAACATCCATTTCACCCAACATATAACCCTCTGTCGCCACCTGTTCGGCTGAAGGAATGTTTGGTAAGTGTCCATTTTCAGAAATACTTGCTTCTAATTCTTCTAAAGTAGGTTTGTTGTAATCTTCTTCAAATACATAGTCCGGCCAGTTGGTACGCAAACGCACTTTTACTTCTTCCGTGATCATTTTGCCACCAACTGCTAAAGTAAATCCGTTTGGAATGTAGTTGTCAGTTGTTCCAATGGCGACTTGATCGGTGTCGAATTTTCCGTAGATTAGGGATTTAGAGTCAGTGTTTGCGATGTGGAGTTTATTGTTTCCTGCTTCATAAAAACCCGCTTCAAAACCTATACAAACATTATCGCTACTTAAGGTATCTGCTGCTCCTGCGTTAACCCCTAAATAAGTATTTCTATCACCTTCTGTATTTGCAACACCTGCATTTTTTCCTATAAAAGTGTTATTATCACCTTTTGTATTTGTAGCACCTGAATTTTGCCCTATAAATGTATTTGAAGTACCTGTACTATTATCATTTCCTGAAATTCTACCAACAAACACATTAAAGGAGCCCGTTGTATTCTTTATTCCTGAATGATTGCCAACAAATGTATTATTGTTTCCTGTTGTATTCCCCCTTCCTGTTGCCCAACCGATAAATGTATTATAAATACCTACAGTATTTTCTCTACCAGCATCACTTCCTATAAAAGTATTTCCATTGCCAGTAGTATTATTCGTTCCTGCTTTAAAACCAAAAAAACTATTATGAATTCCACTATAGTTTGGATTAGAACTTCCCCCCGATTGGTCGCCAAAATTTGTGGTATTTTGTGCTGAACCAGCACTGCTAAAGAATAAGCACAATGCCACAATAATAAATAATTGAGATATAAAATTTTTCATTTGCAATAAGTTTATTAGTTAATAAAATTTGTTTTAAAAAAGATGCATCTTTTCGTTTGTTGGAATAAAGGTAGCTCTAAGCAGGTAAGTTGTAATGGAAAGGAATCTCGCTTTTTTAGTTTTCAAAGCCTAATTTTTACAAAATAACCTATCATACTCAACTGGTTTTCAATTGTTAATATTTATTTTATTATTATAAAAAAAATATTATTTTTACGAAAAAATAATTAATGTCAAATTCTGATTCACTCTTTCAGCTAATTAAAACATTATCTGTTGAGGAAAAAAGGCAATTTACTAAAATTGCTAAGATTAATAAGAAGGATGCTGTTTATGAGGCACTGTTTAAAGCAATGGACAAACAACAGGCGTACGATGAAGGTGAATTCAAGAAAAAACACATAAATAAAGCATTTGTCAAAAATTTATCCAACAGAAAAAATCAGTTAACTGACAAACTTTTGGACTTATTGGTTGGAATTAATTCTGGTGAAACTAATGAAGCAAAAATTAAACATACATTGACTTATTTACCTGTCTTGTTTGAGCGAAAACAGTTTGTATTGATGCGTAAAAAAATTAATTCTGCTAAAAAAATAGCTAACGAAATTGAACAGTTTTATTTGCTACTGGAGTTAATAGAATGGGAGAAAAAAATGATTTGGAATGATAATCAAAAAAAATACAAAAAGAATATTGAAGAGATTATTTTAGAGCAAGAAAAAGTTTTCAAAGCATTTAATGAACAATTTGCCTTTAGAAATTTAAGAAGACGTTTGAGTGCCATCAATCGAAGAGATGTAATGTTTGAAAAAGAGGAGAATGTTCAAGCATTTAATCAATTAGCAGAAAATCGGCTTTTAGATAACAACCAAACATTTTTATCAAAAGAGACAGAAATGCACTATTGTTATATAAAAATGACTAGTTTAAGGATTGAGCAAAGTTATCAGGATGCATTAACTTATTCTAAAAGATTATTAGAAATATGTGAAGGCAGAAAAACTGACTATCCCGATGACTATGAATTGGCGTTATACACCTATATTATTTCTTGTGACTTGACTCATTCTTTAGAAGACTATTTAATTATTTTAGAACAAATCCATGAAAACAGATGCAATGAACTGTACTTGCTGGATAAAATTAATTTTCACAAATTACGCTATTTTTTATCAAAAAATCAGTTTGATAATGCGCTAAAAATAGCAAAGTTAGTTAAAAACAAATGGGTCGAATTAGCTCCATATTTAAGTGAAAGTCGTTACCTATCTTTCTCATTTAATTTTATGATGTTGTATTGGATTTTGGGAGACTTAAATCAAACCCAAAATTGGATGATTTGTATTCGCAGCTACGACAAAGCAAAAAGTAGAAAGGATGATATTGTTTTGGCTACCCGTCTTTTTGAATTAGTTGTTAGTTATGAATTGCAGGAGCGTGGGGAAGATATTGATTTTGATAAAAAAATTGATACGGTTAGGAAAACACTTAAAAATAACAGGCAATTTCAAACATTTCATCAAACTGTTTTACAACATTGCAGAGAACTGAATCGAGCCATTTCAAAAAAGGAAAAAATTGAAATAATAATTTCTCTTGAAAATGATCTGCAAAAAATAGAAAAAGACCAGCCGAAATTGTTATGTCTAGAAGAAATTATTTTATGGTGTAGGAGTAAAATTGAAGGTAGGTCGATTCGCTTGTTGTTGGAAGATTCTAAGCCGGATTAACAATGCCACCCTTTCAGGGTTCAAATGCTGCTAGTCCTACTTTTTATATTATAATTTCAGCCCTTCGGGCTTTAGCAGTAAATACTTGAGATTCCAGATATTTTTCTGCACTTCGTTTGAAAAATTCTGGAATGAACCATGTTGAAAAACAAGAAAAAGGTTATTTTTTTTCATATT
>JAHDGP010000273.1 GCA_020627525.1 Bacteroidota bacterium | reverse complement strand
TCATAAAACTTTTAAAATCAGCCTTTTAGATTTCGTTTAATCTTGAGTTCACATTGATATAATCTTGATTATACACCTTTCCTTCGATTGTTTAATACAGAAAATCAATTTTTCTGTATTTAGAATATATACGTAATTTTTTTATTTTTTAAATGCTCTATTTGTATTTGCATATAAATGCATAGGTGTGGTTTGCCATGTGAATCCTAAATAGACTGTAAAATAATCGTTATGGTTGGAATGTCTAATTCGTTACCTAAACAAAACAGGTATGTAATATTACTATGCTTTTTTTTAATGATTTCTTGCAAAGGTGATAAACCAATTTTAGAAACTGAGCTAAATGGTGAAACTAATGAGGGGTTAGAGCTAAATGCAATGATAAATCCAACATTGGATTCCAATGGCCTCTTGAAAGCATTTAATACTCCCGCATTTGTAGGAAAGAAAGATGTGGCAGATCTACCGCTTGAAACCCAAGAAGCCTTTTTCGATGTGTGGGATGATTTTGTCGGGGCTTGGACGGAGAATTCTATAAGCGTAGGCTTAGAGCCTTCATACATAAACTCCCTACCTGGTGATTACTATTTCAATCCCAAAAAAGTAGCGATGGACAAGCCGCCCATTGCAGTGCCTATTCGCTGGAATTCTTTTCCATATCGTATTTATTTTTATTACCAAAGTCAGCTTAATAAAATAGTAAAAGAAAATAAAGAGCCGCACATCGAAGCAAAATATGCATTATATGAATTGGCAGATGTAGGACCAACAGCTTTTGCAAAAAAGTATTCTGAATTCACAAAGTTTGATCCAAATATATTGCCAAGTGGTGATGACCTTTGTTCAGGAAAAGTTAAGTATGGCAACACCGCTTTTGATCCAACAGGACCTCGTGGTTGGCTAGATGAGTATTGTGAATTTGCAGCAAAAAGGTCAGAGGATGGTAGTGAATTGGACTGGGCAATGTTTACTTGTGAAAACCCTGAATATTACTGGTCGCTGTGGAGTGTGTCGCCAGAATCAGTTTTGAAAATTTACAAAGAAACTTTAGGAAACCCGAATATTGTAATTGACGATTTGCGCCTAACAGTTGATGGTAAAGCAGTGCAGTTACCCAATGGCAGTTACGCCTATAATCCTGTTAATAAATGGAATTCTGGAACTGAAGTTACAGATACTTCAGGAGGGGCTATTCATTTAACAAGTTCCCCCAATGAATTGTCTGCCGAAATTGTTTTAGCCGCTGGAGCTTGCATTCCTCGTAACGAGAGTAAATCAATAGATAATGACGTGGCTAATGGTTTGATTTGTTGTTCAAATTATGGCAGACCTTATCGAAACAGTGATCCCCACATCGGGCAATCAGTCAATCAGGTTATAGCTAATAATTCACTAGCGGGAACACTTTTGAATCCTGTAGGATTGTATTTACAGCTACCTAATTTTGATGTTTTTGAGTTGCCCCAATCTGTGATTGAGAAGGGCGGCAAAATAGAAGATTGCTGGAAAGTGTTGAGAGGAGAAGTGAGCAATCCCTATTATCCAAACAATATGATTTTAAGAGCAAAATTTGAAGTGCCTGAAAGTTGGGATATAAAGACAAGTGAAATAAAAGTAGCTTCCTTGCCGCTTCTATACGCTTCACAAATTGCACAGACAATGGAGGTGCAGTTAGTGGCTGCCTCTCATGCGATGCCTGAGAAAGCTCCTGCGCAAGATTGCGTTTCTGAAAATAATTTGCCTTCTGTAGAATTGGTTATTTACAATAATTTGTATGAAGCAAGCTTAGCTTATGGCTTGGATAAAAAGAGTAATTTTAGTTCTAATCCTATTACTTCATATGTAGATTCCGAAAATAAGGAGGTTCTAATAATTGCGAGTGGTTTTGATAAATGCACTGACGCAAAATTTGAATTTTATGACACGGATACAGGGCAGTTGACAGATATGAAATTTGTTCCTGATAACCCTGAAGGTGTAAAAAAAGACTTTGAAGAAGACCCAGCACAATTTTATACAGGCACTTTATACACACCGCCAGATACACCTTTTGGAAATAAATCCATTAAAATATCTTGTAACAATGATCCTTCCATTAGCACACTGGTTACTCCTGCATTTTTTAGGGTTGCTAAAACGAACGATTTAAAATTATAATGATGAAAAAGAATACAATTATATTTAGTCTAATACTGTTGGTCGCTATTTTATTATTTACAAGTAGTAAAAATGAAAATGATTATTCAAGCGAGTCCAGTTCAAATTATACGCTGTTGTGTCAAGAAATTAGTATGGATGGAAAGTTGCCATCAGATGCAGCAATTCTAAATCAAAACTGTGTCAATGTTTTTGCTTGGGAAACATTTTTAGCATTAAATTGGCCTGCTAAAAAAGAGGCTTCAGGCAAATATGTAGATGGGCAACCTGCTGATGTAGGTTTTAGTCAGGTAGGGCAACCGGGCGATTTGGGAGCCACCGTTTGGGAAACCTTTGCAGATATAAGTGGTGTCTTTAGAAATACAGCACCAGATAGCTGGGCAGATAATCAACTGGCGCCTTTAGGACCAGATGAGGATTGTTCTTTGAATAGAATTTTTAGGGCTCCCAGTAAAACTACAGGCAAGCAAGGGCAAGATATAAAAGATCTTTTTCAAGCTTCTGGACCACAATGGCTGACCGCTCAAGATGGTAATTTGGTTTGGTACGAAGTATTGATTGATTCAATTGAGTTTAATTTTATAAATGACAATAAACTTTATGATCCAGATTCTTTATGGAGTTTTGCTATTCAAGATAAATTATGGTTGCCAGATGGATCAACTGAATTGAAAGCAGCTTGGAAACAGTTTTCTGATGAAGAATGGGATAACAACACTGGAGGAATAAAACAGAAGTACAAAATGATACAAGCCTGCGTTCCCCGAACAGTATATTTTGAGGAGTACATTGATAAAGATAAAAAGAAAAAAACAAGGTTGGTTACCCAAGATTTTCAACCAACTTATTTAGGTTTGGTGGGTTTACACATCATCGTTCGGACACCATCAACGCCACAATTACTATGGGCAAGTTTTGAACATGTCGATAACAATCCAACTCAATATTCTAGTGAAATGGACAAGGAATACACTTTTTATAATCCTAATTGTACCAAGCGTTGTCAAGTAAATACAGCCGCTAAAGTTGTTGTGCCTGGAAAAGACAGTCTGGCTACACCCAACCAAACAGTTAGAGAAAAAATAAACAGTATAGGTAAAGATGCAGCCGAATTGAACAAAGTTGTAAAAGAACAAATCATTGCAGCAAATAGTAATTCTGTATGGCAATATTATCAACTAATAAATGTACAATGGCCAAACACAGCAGTTGCAAATACAATGAACAATAAAGACGGAAACAACGCTTTGGAGTTTGGTGGGACTTCTCCAACCGTCCAAGTTTTTGGAAATCCAGTTGCCGAAACCTATGTGCAGAGTTTGTCCTGTATAGATTGTCACGCAACGGCTACAGTAAAATCTCCTTCAGGAAATGAAAAGTGGCCAGCATCTTACAGCTTTGTTTTTGACCACGCCCAAAAGCAAGTAGCGGATTAAAGTTTAGAGAAATTTTATATAGGGGTTAGGTTTTAGTTTTATATACTATAATGTTACTTTTGAATAATACCATTTCAAAAGCAGTAGTATCAAAACTAAAAACCAACTGTGAGTAATAAGAAACAACAAAAGAATATAAAATTGCCACCAGGAACAGAGCTTCCTGCTGGCAGGTTTTATTTCAATCCGCAATACCCAACAGACAAATTTGAATCTGGTCTGAACCACGAATACATTCAAGTACTTCAGGCATTGAAATACAAGCAGATAAATTTGTTGGAAATAGGTGTAGCTGAAGGAGGGTCACTGAATTATTTCGCAGATTATTTTCAACATCCCAAAACAAAAATCATTGGAATAGATTTGTTTAAACCCATAAGAGACCCTGGATTTAGGGACAATGTTGAGTTTATAGTTTGCGATCAAAATGACAAAGAAAAGTTACAAGAGATAGCTGTCGAACATGGCAAGTTTGATATAATATTAGACGACGGAGCACATACAAAAAAAGAAACCGCTACTTGTTTCAAAGCCTTGTTCAAGCATTTAAAACCTGGTGGCTACTATTTAATTGAAGATTGGGCTGCCGAACTTTTTGACGGAGAAAAGTACAAAGGGATGATCGACCTAATGCTAGATTTAGTCAGGCAAAACATAGGCGTGCGAGTCCCTGAATTTACATTGAAAGTGGGAGATAAATGCTCCTATTTAATTATGCGAAAGAAATTTCCAAACGCAAAAACAAAATTCATAAAATAATGCAATTCATTGCATTCCGTACAGACGTAATATATTACGCCTCCACAATGCATCTATATCATTTACCATAGTTATGCACCAATTCTGGACGAACGGTTTCGCTATAAATTTTGTCGAATTGCTCAAAACCAATATCCTTCAAAACAGGCTTTAATTTTCTATACAAATACCTAGATTTTTTGGTCAATTTAGGATAATGAATGAGTGTGAAGGGAACAAAATATTTTGACAAAACCAGCATCAAGTTGCTAAGTTTTTGATACAATACCAGTTCTTGATCTTTGGGATTTTCGGTTCCCCACAAACCGCCTGGAATGGGAACCCCTTCACTGTAATTACTTTTATCAGCTTCTTTATCAATTTGCAATCTGCTTTTGGCCGCTTCCCTAACATCCCGAATAGGAATAAATACATGGTCAATTTGTATGTCTTTCCTTAAAATGTTTTTTTCAAGCCCATCACAAAATCCAGGATTTTTGATAATGTAAGGAGGGTTTTCCATCATCAAAATTTTCTCCAAACCAGCATTACAATTATCGTAAATATATTCTTTGTAATCATCTGTTGAAAAACCAGTATCCAATCCTAATTTTGTCAACAGAATCATTATTAAGGTCGTTCCAGCACGCCCTGTCCCAGTTATCAAAGCGTGGTGCTTTTTATTTAAATTTTTATTCATTCTAATTTCCTAATTTCAGCTTTCAAGATACAAACAAATTTTAAATGAAATACTTTCAATAGATTAAAGAAGTATTGGCAATATATTCTTCAAAAGCCTGAAGGGCTGAAATTATAATGCCAAAATATTTTAATGAATTATCTAAACTCCGAAGGTGTGACAATATCAATTATCCAATATTACCAAAGCAAATACTCCAAACTAATTTCATGAAAAAACGGATTGTATTGCCCCTTAATTGGTTTGGTATTCACAAGGACATCATTATTCACCACCTTCAATTTTTCAATAAATTTATTTGGTCTAAAATATTCAATCATTCCTCTTTTGCGATACTTTTTTATACGAAGTCCATCTGAAGCTTGTATTTCATTTATGGCAATGGCGTTCTTTTGTTTGTTTCTACTGACATGAAGTCTAACAGTAGATGCCTCTGCTGGCAAATTAAACTCTATCGTTTGTTGTACATTACCACCCATTATGTCTCTTTTTAATGTATTTTGTTCCGTGTATTTTCCGTGAGGCGTTTTGTAATACAACAATATTTTATCCTTTTTTTCCGCCTTTAAGATCATTGAAAGCTTTACAGGTTTGCGGTCTGGTTTGTTTTTTATTTTTTGAAAAATTCCAAAGAAAACCAAAGCAACCAATACAATATAAACCAGTAAGTATTTGATATATGAACCCATTGATAAAAGATTAAATAGATTGTTTTGTATACATTTTATTACGGAAAGCCATAATTGGTTTTTCAATAATGAGATAAGCAATTAACGAAAATATAATGACCATTACCCAATAAATCCCATAAGAAATAAATGCCCAGGTACTAGATGTTTGTGGTAATAAATGCATTATGACATCTCTAATAGAAGTATGTATCAAGTACATAGAATAGGAGGTGATACTGATCATTACAATGAACTTAGCAAAAACGCCTTTAGCCGATTTTATAGAGTTTAATTTTGGTAAAACAAAAAAGGTCGCCAGTGCTGGAATGGTAAACGAAACAGTACCCAATAAAACAGGATTGGTCCACCAAATATTCCATCTATACAAACCAAATAAAATTAAACCAATGACAAATGTAAAGTTTTTCGTTTTATCCCAAATTGATTTGTGAAAATAAAATAGGTACGCCGCTAATACACCAAACATCATACTGTCAAATCTTGCCAATACCACTTTTCTGATGTGCAAACCATAGATTTGCCTTACAGGAATGCCATACTCAATAGCATCAAATGTCAAATAGGTTCGATAAGAAATGGATAGCAGGAAAAAACAACCAACCGTAAAT
>JAHDGP010000272.1 GCA_020627525.1 Bacteroidota bacterium | reverse complement strand
CAATTACAGCTTTTAATACTCGGTCCATTTCAGTCCATTCTAAATTCAAATCTTGAGCTTTGGTGGCATCTATCAAAAAGTCCTCAACTTCGTTTTCCATATCTTTCAAAACTTTGTTGTTTTTCTGCCAATCTCTAATCAAATGCGATTGAATTACATCATCAATCGAAGCTCCCCACTCAGCCAATAAATCGTCTTTGCAATTTTTTTCTTGGAGTAAATTTTTTAATTTTCCATAAAATGCCCTCGCTTCTGGACGATCTTTAACAGCATCAGGTAATTCTTGTTTGCTGCCAGCAGTGTATTGTTTATTAATCGCTAAAATCTGTTCTAAATATTCTTTTTCTGAAATTCGGTTGGCTCTGAAATCATCAATTGCATTTTGAACCAGATCTGAGAACTTTTTGTAAAATGCTTCATCCTTTTCCATATTCTCAGTAATCTCTCTTTTCATTTTATGGGCAATTTTATCTGCCACAGACGCAGGATTTCCAGTGCTCTCTACTGTCACTTTTCGCAGTTTTTCATCAAACAAATTAATGGGGTCAATGATCTGCTCCATATCCTCAACACCAATGTGATCATTCAATAATTTACTAATTCGATTTTTGTATTCTTTGTAATTTACAATTTCACTGTAGCGTTCTTTGATAGAATTTCTTAGCTTTTGGAAATGCTTAAATGTGTGACAGTAATGGTCTATTTCTTTTTGAGTGAATTTTTGGTTAAAGGCATCTGTAGATAAACACAGTTGCAAACATCGAGCATAAGCAGAAAGTTTTTTATAAAAATCATCTCGAATATCTTGTGGACCTAAATACTGCTCCATCGCCTCATTGTCATTTTTATTTTCTACCGTCTTAAAAACATCCCACAATTCAGCATAGCGTTGTTTGATGTTGTCTACCTCTTTTTCCACTTTATGTAATGCGCCCTTCAATTCTTCTTCCTCAAAATCATTTAAAACACTATATGTGGTTAATGCCTCATCTAAGTCTCCCAACAAACCTACATAATCCAAAACGAAACCGTGTTCTTTTCCTTCAAACAAACGATTTACCCGAGCAATGGCTTGTAATAAATTGTGCTCCCTCAATGGTCTTGCTAAATATAAAATAGTATTTCTAGGTGCATCAAAGCCTGTCAACAACTTACTGACCACAATTAGTAATTCTACTTCTCTGCTTGGTTCTTTAAACTTAGCAACAATGTTTTCTTCATATCTGTCTTTATTGCTATACTGATCCATCATCCGCTTCCAAAACTTGGTCACTTCATCATTGCTGTCTTTATAAACATCATCAGAGCTTTCTCTGGTATCAGGTGGCGAAATGATAACCTTTGCATTTATTTTTAACTTAGGGTCATGTTGATTTTCAAAATATTCTAAATATTTTATAGCAGCCAATTTTGATGGAACGGCTAATTGTGCTTTGAAATAATCTTCGTTTTGCCAGTTTTCAGTGTAGTGTTTGGAGATGTCATAAGCGATTTCTTCAATGACTTTTTGGGTTTTGTAAATTTTACCGATACTGGAAAATTGTTGCTTGAGGTGTTTTTCGTGTTCCTCTTTGTTTTTATATTTTGCCAATGGTTCCAAAACCCGCTCCATATCCCTATCCATTTGTTTTTTGTTGATACTCAACTTAGCGGAACGACCTTCATAAATCAAGGGCAAAACGGCGCCATCTCTAACGGCTTCATCAATGGTGTATTTATGAATATAGCCTCCAAATTTACCAGTGGTACTCTTGTCATTTTTCATCAATGGGGTTCCTGTAAATCCAATGTAGCAGGCATTGGGTAAAACCTTCTTCATATTGGCGTGGGTATATCCATATTGACTTCGGTGACTTTCATCCACCAAAATAAAAATATTGGGAGATTCGTTTTTGAACATTTTTCGTTTTAGTGCGGAGTCAAATTTGTCAATAATGGTTGTAATGATTTCCACATTGCTTTCTTCTATCAAAATCGCCAAATCCTGACCTGATCTTGCTTTTACGGGTTCTTTGCCGCAATTATTGAAAGTAGACCAAATCTGTTTGTCTAAATTGATTCTGTCCGTAACAATGATTACCCTTGAGTTATAAATACTTTTTTCCAATGCAATGGCTTTTGACAACATAACCATCGTCAGTGATTTTCCAGAACCTTGCGTGTGCCAGATAACACCTCCTTTTCGCTTGCCTTCTTTGTTGGTTTTACAGATGTTTTTAATGCTGGCTTTTACGGCAAAATATTGTTGGTATCGGGCAATTTTTTTATTGGGATTGTCAAAAACGATGTATTGATAAATCAATTCCATTAACCTTTCCTTTCTGCAAAGGCAATAAAGGCATTTGTCCTGTTCTGTGGGTAATCTATTTTCAGCATAAATGCCGTTGATAGTAGTTTGAATGATTTTTTGAACTTTCTTTTCTGTACCTTCTTCTTTCCAAATGGAATAGAATTTTTTGGGCGTTCCCGTCACACCGTATTTTACTTTGTTTGGATTAACGGCAAGTAATAATTGAGCATAATAAAATATTTGTGGAATGCCCTCATCTTTTTTCTGGTAAGTAATTAGTTGTCCAACAGCTTTGTCTACTGAGAAATTTTTATCTCTTCTTTTGTTTTCCAAAATAGCGATGGGAATACCGTTTACAAACAACACAATGTCACAGCGCCTGTTTTTATAGATGCCCTTTACAGTCATTTCTTCCGTAACGTGAAAAACATTGTTGTTTAAATTGTCCCAATCAATGAATTTGATGTTGTAACTTTTTTTATCACCTTGAATGTTTTCTTGAAAACTTATTCCCCTTGTCAAATCACTGTAGGCGTTTTCACAGGTTTTGTACAAACCCTCATCTTGCAGATTTTTAAGGACATTGATGGCAGATAAAATATTGCCTCTGCTGAAAGGATATTCCTTGCCTTTGTATTTAAAAGCATTTATTTTTTGCAACTGCTGTTCCAAAATATCTTCCAACAAAACATTTGATAAAATGCCGTTCCTTTGTCTGTCAACATCTTCTGGAGAAATATATTGATAGCCCAACTTTTGCAAAAGCATCAAAGCAGGTTGTTGCGAATCGTAATTTTCTCCGTAAGTATTTTGAATACTCATATTTTGTTTCTTTTGGGTTTTTTATTTACCTTTATATTTTGCTCATCTTACCGTTATTGGAAGAAGGAGTTTCGAGGCACGATAATCCAAGATGATTACCGTGCCTTGCGGTTTTAATGAGGTTATTTTTATCAGCAATTTCCCTATCAAGCACGTTCTTCAACCTAGATAATTTACAAAGAAATTTTGCCAATAATTTTCGTTCATCTCGTTAGTATAGTGAAAAAAATAAGTTAGACCAAAATTTATTATTAGATTTTTTTGATTTACAAGGCAAAAAAGTTAAGCATAGCTAGGCTCTGGTTTACTTTTTTAACACAGGAAATCAGAAAAAAATGATGATAAATTGGTCCAAGTTATTCTTTTTACTTTACTTAGATAAATTGGCTTCAAATTCTTCTAATTTTTTTTCCTATCTAATTGAATTTTGGCGTAGGATAGTTTTGAAACCAAGTCTGGGTTACTTTCAATTAACTGTTCCCAAACCTCATTGCCATAATCTTGGTCTATGAGTTTTTTGATAAAATGTTTTCTTTTTCCATCAATTTGTAGTAGTGCTCCTGGCTCGCAAACGATTAATTCTTTGGGCTCTTTATAGATACCTTCATTGGCAATGGCTTCGCAAGTTTGAAAAGTTTCAAGTAATTTATGAACTACTTCGTATTTTAGTTCTAACTTGATGCCTTCAACAGCTTTTAAACTGGCTAGGTTTATAGGGTTTAAGTCTTCCCATTCCTCATTTTTTCTTTTTCTTTGGTGGATTATCCATTCTCTAACAGGTTTTGTCGCATCTTTTTTGTTCTTGACAATAATGGCTCTGAAAACTTTTCTTGTGATCTGAGTCTCATTAAGGACAAAATCTTCTACAACTTCCATTGAATTTTCGGAGGTCGGTTTTAAATTTATTGCGTTCATAAAATTGCGTTGTTGTTAATATTTTATAATGTGTTTTTAAATTCAAACTCAATTATTGATGTTCTTTACACCGATTATGCAATAGATAGTCCTCAATCTCTGCCGTTGCCTGAGGTCTAAATTCACATCTTCAATCTTCACAAATCCTATACACCCAATTCAAAATCCAACATTTCGCTGATTTCAAATACTCGAAGGCAACTCTCAAACCCTCACCGCTCCCGTCAGCAACTGCTGCATCAATCCTTTTTTTTGTTCTTTTAATTTGGATAAATATTGTTGACTGGTTGCTATCTCTTTGTCTGCTTGACTGAGGATTTTTGCTATGGCGGTTTGTTCTTTTAAGTTAGGAATCCTAAGTTTTATCTTTTTTAGAGATACAATAGTGAGGGCTTTTTGACTAGAACCTATTGCACTCTTAATTAATTTTTTTGTTTCAAATGTTAGTAAATATTCTAGAAATATTGAATTTTCAGAAATATTTTTCATCCAAATTAGATTTCCATCTTTGAAGTAAAAAGGATTGTTATCTGGAATTCTATATACATTTCCTAATGTTCCTACGGCAGTAATTAAAATATCATTGATTTCTGGAATCCCATATTTTACTTTTATTTTATTATAAACTTCATAAGAGATATATAACAAGTCTTTTATTATTTCTCGTTTTTTTAAGTTTGAAATTTCTTTTCCTCTGTAAAATGGGATTCCAGATTTAACATAGTCTGATAAATAAATTCTTTTACTGGATGTTAATTCACATAATTCAAATAATCTAATTTCCTTCCACTCTGTTTCCTCAAAACCCTTCAAACGTTTTTTACCAGTGAGCAACTGCTGCATTAATCCTTTTTTTCTTTTTTGTTGTTGAGTAATGAGTTTTTGAGTGCATTCAATGGCTTTGTCCCATGTGCTAAGGATTTTGGCAATCTTTTTTTGTTCGTTATAATTAGGAGTAGGAATTTTATATTTTTTGAAATATGGTAGTCCAATTGTTTTAATGGTTGAGCCTACAGCAACCCTTTCAAACTCTTTTTTGTGAAATTGAAGCCAATAATAAATAAACCAATTATGGCTGTTTTTTTCGTCAGTGGTCCAAGTAATAAAGTGTTGGCTTACTGCCATGTCAATACCCATTATAGCACTCTTTCCTATGCCTGCATCTCTGGAAATCAATACAGTTCCTTTGGAGTGCAATACAGCGGATGAATTATTTAATCCATCTTGTGAAATTTCCTTGTTAGTTTCAAATATCTCACCATTGTCTAAATTTGAAGAGTCTGATAAAGAAACCCATTTTATTCCCCCGTTATAATATGATGGTTTCTTTTTATTTGGTGTGTGTCCGCTACCTCGTTTACATATTTTGTCAATTAAGTCAAATTCCCAATCATCAGGAATCCATCCGACTTTGGTTGCTTTATAGCCTTTTTTACTTTGGTTGATTTTATTCATTATCTATGGTTAAATGCTTTTTGTTTTGAGGATAAGTGCGTGAGGCATGTGGAAGGTGCGACCGCAGGGAAGCAGCCCGACCGATAGGGAAGGCGAAGCGAAAGCGGAGCCTGGAGAACGCCGAACCGCAGGGGCACGCCCCAATAATTATTTTAAAATCCCATTTCATTTAAATACTTATTCATTTGTTTGCGAACGCTTGTCAATTCCTTTTCCAAGTCTTGAATTTCAAGCTGCGTTTGTGCAATGTCAATTTCCTCTTCCTCCTCAAAGGTATCCACATAACGAGGGATATTGAGATTGTAATCATTCTCCGCAATTTCCTCAAGGGTAGCCTTATAAGCGTATTTATCTATCGTTTTATTGGCTTTATATGCTTTGAAAATTTTATCAATATCCTGTGCTCTTAATTTATTTTGCTTTTTGCCTTCTTCGTAGTTTCCTTTTTCATAACTGACTCGAATCGTTTCTGTTCTTCTCATACATAAGTCTTCTTGATTCTTTTTGAAGTGATTGTCTTGTGATTGTTGGTTTGCAGTTATTGTTTCAGGATGAATTTTACCTCGGATCTCTCCTAGGAGTTTTTTTATGTTTTTATTGTTTAATTGAAGTTGGTTTATAGCATTGCCAATTGCTAAGTTGCGATCCCTATGATTAGCATTTAGACTTTCAGATACTCTATATTGTTGGCCGCTAGTAAGGTTTGTAATTATCAATTCTACTAGAACTTCTGCTTGGAATTTATTGTCCACCTTTTCTGTTTTGGTGAGATCCAAAACTGGAAAAACAGAAAACTGTCCAGCATCTGTCAACTCAAAACCTTCTTGTAAAAATATGGCAGACAATTGATCTTTTAGCAGCG
>JAHDGP010000271.1 GCA_020627525.1 Bacteroidota bacterium | reverse complement strand
ATAACTTGAGTGATCTTCAATAGTTAACAACACATCACATGTTCCGACAATCCACAGTTGAGTGGCTTGGCTCTTCGAGCTTCTTCGGGATGATATGTTATTAAAATTTGAAATCATATAAATAGATACATTAAAATTTTAAAATAAAACTTAAACTAAATATAAACTAAAACACTTGTAATATGGACTAGTTTACACCAAAATGTTTAATTATGTTGCAAATATAGTCTAATTTTTGATAACACACGTTAAATTATTGTTAACATTTTAATTTCATTAATATCAGTTAGTCTTTAGTACACAATTTGTTATTTTTGTATATTGAAAACAAAAAAATTCTTTAATCAACTAAACTTGATTGCTAACCAATTAAAATTTTATATGAAATTCATTCATTTACTTTGTTTATTGGTCTGTTGTAGCTGTTTTTTACAGGCACAAACCAAAAATCAATCACAATCAAAAATTGAATTCACAGAATTCACTTTAGACAATGGTCTTGAGGTTGTTTTACACCAAGATCGTTCGACTCCAATTGTTGCTATTTCTGTTCTTTACCATGTAGGGTCAAAAAACGAGAAACCAGATAGAACAGGTTTTGCTCACTTTTTTGAACACTTACTTTTTGAAGGCTCCGAAAACATTGGCAGAGGTGAATACTCTAAATATGTGGAAAATGCAGGCGGTAGCCTTAATGCGTTTACCAATTATGATCAAACATACTATTTCGAAGAACTTCCATCAAATCAATTAGAATTGGTTTTGTGGTTGGAATCTGAAAGAATGCTTCATGCAAAAGTTGAAAACGAAGGCATCGAAACACAAAGAGAAGTAGTAAAAGAGGAAAGACGTCAAAGAATTGAAAATGCACCTTATGGAGGGCTAGTTTCTGAAACAATGAAACGTGTTTATAAAAAACACCCATACAAATGGCCGGTAATTGGTTATATGGAGCATTTGAATGCAGCTGAAGAAAAAGATTATGTAGATTTCTACAAAACTTTCTATGTTCCTAACAATGCTGTTTTAGCAATTGCAGGAGATATTGATATTGAGGATACAAAAAAAATGGTGAAAAAATACTTTAATGGTATTCCAAAAGGTAAAGGAGAAATTCCTCGTACTTCTGTTGTAGAGCCTAAACAAACTACCGAGATTGTAGATACTGCTTATGATAACATTCAATTGCCTGCAATTGTAATGGCCTATAGAGTGCCTGAATCTGGAACAGATGAATATTACGCATGTGATATGTTATCAATGTTATTATCTCAAGGACAAAGTTCAAGATTGTATAGAACTATGGTGGATGAAAAGCAATTGGCTATTCAGGCTGGTGCCTTTCCATTTGGTCTGGAAGATCCAGGAGTAACTTTAGCTTACTGCATTACAAATGCTGGTGTTGAAGCGAAAGATGCTGTTGAGACAATGACAGAAGAGTTTGCAAAAGTTAGAAACGAATTGATTTCTGAAAAAGAATATCAAAAACTACGCAACCAAATCGAAAATGATATGGTTAGAAATTATGCTTCTTTAGGTGGTATTTCTCAAAGCTTGGCTGAATACAAAACTTACCAACAAGATGCTAATTTAATTAATACGGAAATCAAAAAATACTTGGCTGTAACGAAAGAAGATATTCAGAGTGTAGCTAAAAAATATTTTACTGACAATAACAGAGTGGTACTTTACTATTTACCAAAACCACCTGAAGCTCCAGCAGAAGATGGAAATGAAGGAGACGATAAGTAAGCGAGTTAGTAAAATTATTTAATGAATAACAAATTTAAAAAATGAAAAAGTATATAAGTTTATTTATAATCATCCTGTTTTGTGCATCAAATTTGAATGCGCAAAAGGTGGACAGAAGCCAGCCACCTAAAGCTGCACCTGCTTCTAAAATTGAATTGGGAAGCTATGAGTCTTTTACTTTAGAAAACGGTCTGCAAGTTTTTGTTGTTGAAAACCACAAATTGCCGAGGGTATCATTTCAGTTGTCAATTGATTCTGATCCGATGATGGAAGCAAAAAATGCTGGTATTGGCGATATTGTTGGTTCATTGATAAGAACAGGAACAACGAATAAATCTAAAAGTGAAATAGATGAAGAGATTGATTTCATTGGAGCTACTTTATCTCCAAGTGCCAATGGTATTTATGGTCTTTGTCTTTCTAAGCACTCTGATAAATTATTGGGATTAATGTCAGATGTTTTGATGAATCCTACTTTTCCTGAAGAAGAATTGGAAAAAGTTAGAAAACAAACTTTATCTGATATTGAATCTCAACAAACTGATCCTACAAGTATTGCAAGAAATGTAGCGAAAGTATTGAGGTATGGAAAAGAACATCCATATGGAGAGGTTAAATCGGAAGAATCTATCAAAAATATTACAACTGAGGCGTGTAAAAATTATTTCAACAGCAAATTCATTCCAAATCAATCTTACTTGGTTATTGTTGGTGATATGGGAATGAAAGAGGCAAAGTCTAAAGTAGAAAAATACTTTGGTTCTTGGAAAAAAGGAAGAATAGCAAAAATGGAGTATCCAACTCCAAAGGCACCTGATTCAAGAGAAGTTACATTTGTAGATAAAGCTGGTGCAGCTCAATCTTATATTTTACTTACTTACCCTGTAAATCTAAAACCTGGAAGTGACGATGCAATTAAAGCAAGAGTAATGAACAGTATTTTAGGAGCAGGTGGTTTTTCTTCTAGATTGTTTCAAAATTTGAGAGAAGACAAAGCTTATACTTACGGTGCTTATTCTTCATTGCGTTCTGATAAATTGGTTGGTGCATTTACTGCTGCTGGTTCTGTTAGAAATGAAGTGACGGATAGCTCTATTGTTGAGTTTTTATATGAAATGAAAAGAATTGTTGATGAAGACATCAGTGCTGAAGATTTACAATTGACAAAAAATATTTTAACGGGAAATTTTGCGCGTTCTTTAGAAAGTCCACAGACAATAGCAAGATTTGCACTTAATACTGCTAAATATAATTTACCTAAAGATTACTATTCAACTTACTTGGAAAAATTAGAGGCTGTTACTATTTCTGATGTTAGAGCAATGGCTAAAAAATATGTTAAGCCAGACAATGCACACGTCTTAGTAGTTGGTAGTAAAGGGGAAGTAGCGGATAAGTTGAGTAAATTTGGTAAGAGTGGTGAAATTAGTTACTTAGATTTCTTAGGAAACAAAGTGGAGGCTGTTACTGCTGAAGTGCCTATGGGTGTGACTGCGCAAACAATTATTGACAAATTCATTGTTGTAACTGGTGGTGAGAAAAACTGGAAAAAAATCAAAACTGTTTCAACTGCAATGAAAACTGAAATGCAGGGAATGGAAATTTTTATTGACGTAAACCAGGCTAAAGATAAATACGCTCAAAAAGTTACTGCTAATGGAATGACGATTAATCAGACAATCATTAATGGTGAAGTTGGTGTTTCTAAAGGAATGCAAGGAAACAAAGATTTGAGCAAAGAAGAAGCTCAAGCAGAATTGTTGAAAAACGGAATTATGCCAGAGTTGGGATATGAAGGTGTGTTTAGAACAGACTTAAAAGGAATGGATAAAATCAATGGTGAGCTGGTTTATGTTATTGAAGTAACTGCTCCAAATGGTGATAAACATACAGATTATTTTTCACAAGAATCTGGAATGAAAGTTAGAACAGTTGCTATAGAATCGACTCCACAAGGAGATGTTTCTGTAATCGCTGATTACATGGATTATAGAGAGGTTTCGGGTGTTGCTTATCCTTATAAGATTAAGCGTAAAATGGGACCTCAAAATATGGATATGGAAGTAACAGAAATCAAAGTCAATGGTAAGATTGGCGCTGATGTCTTTAAGGCTAAGTAATCATTAAAAATACTTTTATAATTAATGATGGTTGATCAATAACTATTGATCTAAAAATGAGCTACTTTATTTTAAGTAGCTCATTTTTTTATTTGTCAAAATTGTACCTTTATAAAATGTCTCAGTATTTAAATAAAATTGTTAGATACCTCTCAGAATGTTATAAAGCTGATAATCGTTCTTTAGGACTTTTTGATTTTTTTGGAAACAAAGTTGAAAATAGAATCTTTCTGGAAGAGCCCTTATTATTAACAGGAGAATATTCTAGATATCCAATAGATGAAAACTGGGCAAGAGAAATTGAAAAGACACTAACAGTATACTCCAAAGAAAAAATTTTATTATTGAGTGCCTTTTTTATTAAAGGAAAAAGAAATGCTTTAGGTATTGAGAAAATAGTCTGCACGCCTCTGTTTTTTGTGCCTGCATTTATTGTTTCGGAAAAAACAAGCCTTGTTATGAACAAGGACGATAAATTGGTTATAAAATCAGAAGCCGTAACCGATTCAGAATCTACTGACAATGATTATTATTTGAGTTTGGATTTTAGTCAGATGTCTTTGAATCCAACAGCTGCAAGCATGCTTGCGGCAGCTAGCGATTTGAGTACGGCGGAAATGGTTGAAGAAATAAATAGAGTTTGTAGTTTTGGTCCAATAGATTTTCAGTCAGCTGTTGCTCTAAAACAAGTGATTGATCAAAACTGTATTTTGATTGATACAGAAGAATTAATGCTGTACCCTAAATTGACAGATGCCAAAGTATTAAAGCAAAAAACAAGAAAACAAGAATTAAAATTTTTCAGTTTATTAGGTGTTGGTTTAATTTCAAAATCATCTACTAGTCTAAGTGTTTTGTTGGAGCTTGAAGAATTAGAGAAAGAAACGAATTACTCTGGGGCAATTAAACGTTTGTTTGAAAAAGATGCATTGCCTGATATTATCTCTAATCAATCAGAGGATCAGAATAGGGAAAAATTTAACGTTCATGTACCAGCAATTTTTAGTCATTCACAAAGAAAAATATTTAGGGCGGTTGACAAATATGATGATGCTTTAATGGTTGGACCGCCAGGAACAGGAAAATCTTTTACAATTGCAGGGCTTGCTTTGGACAGCTTTGCGAAGAAACGTTCTGTGTTGGTTGTTTGCGCTAATGATCAGGCTTTGGATGTGGTTGAAAAGATGATTACTGAAAAATTTTGGATTGATGAAATTACCATTAGGGCAGGAAAGAAAAATGCCTATAAATCTAAATTAAAAAAGAGACTGAAAAACTGGTTAGCGGGAATTGGCGTGAAAACCAAAGTTGAAATACAAAATCAACTTAGCAGTATTTTTCATTTTAATTTGATTAATAATAAAAATTTAGCTTTAAACAAAGAGTTGATTAATCTGGAAAAAAGAGAACTCATTGACAGCAAACGGTTGCTGGAAAGCGATGGCAAATGGTATTTTAAATATTATAAGAAATGGGTCAATTGGCAACTCGGAGACTTTAAACCTATTGGAGAAGTGTTGGATGAGTATATTGAAAACTTGAAACAACGAAACTTATATATTGTCAAATACTTGAATGCTTTGTTCGATTCAAATTTAGAAGAATCGTTGACATTGCACAGAAAGCAAATCAATGATCTATTAAAAGGCATAAAGGCATCAACAGAAAAATCGAAAGATGAATTTTTAGGAAATTTGGATGTGAATATTATTAAAAAAACATTTCCAATTTGGTTGGTGAATAAAAACGAATTACGCAATGTTTTGCCTTTGAAAAAAGAGCTTTTTGATTTGGTGATCATAGATGAAGCTTCACAATGCGATTTAGCCAGTATTTTACCTGTTTTACAAAGAGCAAGAAAAGTTGTTGTTGCAGGAGACCCTAAGCAATTACGACACGTTTCTTTTTTAAGTGAAAATAGAAGGAAACAGTTGGCAGATTTGGTGAAGCTTGATATTGAAACGGCAGCTGAATTAAATTTTAGGAAATACAGTTTGTTGGATGTTTATTTATCAAATATCAATAGCCAGAATCAAATTACTTTTTTAGATGAACACTTTCGCAGTCATCCCAGTTTGATTGAATTTAACAATCAACATTATTACAATGGGCAAATAAGATTGATGACCGCTCTCAACACAAATGACAAGGAGAGTGCTTTGAAAATTGTTTATGTTGAAGGGGTTCGAGAATCAAATGGTATTAATAAAGAAGAAATTCATTTTATCATTGACGAAGTAACTAAATTGATTGAAGAGGAACAGAATACAGATTTAAAAGAAGTTACAAGTATTGGCATTATTTCTCCCTATCGAGCGCAAGTGGATTTTATTAAAAAAACAATGGCTAACATAATCAGTACCACTTCTTTTGAAAGGCATAAAATAAATATTGGAACAGCACACTCTTTTCAAGGAGATGAAAGGGATGTTGTTTTTCTCAGTCTTACCGTTGATGAACAAACGCATCCTTCC
>JAHDGP010000005.1:19980-35702 GCA_020627525.1 Bacteroidota bacterium | reverse complement strand
AAATCGAATAAGGTGGAAAACAGGGTAGAGGCTCCAATTGCAGCACAACTTGCCTGACCAATAAATTTTCTACGATTTATATGTTTGTGTTTTTTACTCATTTTATAATTATTTTAAGATGGCGTAATCAGGTGAAATCATAACATAGTAGATAGCATATCTTGTAACGGTTTCAGCGTCTGCCCAGCTTGCGCCAAGTTCCATTAAACCGTTTTTAATGATAGCTCTTGATCCGTCTGATAAATTGCCGTGCGTTAGAATGATGTCTAACCTATCTAATAATTCATCAAGTTCTTGAGATAATAAACTAGGATTGTCTTTAGGAGGTTCTGTAATTAAATTTATTTCATCTGCAATATTTATTCGTGTGCGTTCTGAATCTTGAATGTTTTCATGATTCGGCATCCATTCTGTATAATCATTAAATGCATAGGTCCAGATAGCAGCATTGTGCGCTACGTTTATGTAGTTAAGGGAAGTGGATGAATTAAATATTTGAAATTCTGGAGCAAACCTGCCTGCATTTGTAATGCGACCTCTTGGTTGATAATCTGGTAAGAAAAAATTGAATACACTTGGAGACTCCATAGGATGTTGCTCTTGTGCTTGTTCTTCTCTGAAAAACCATGCATTGTTGTAAAATCTACCAAAATTATTATAAGCATTAAATGCTCTCAGTAGATGTGTGTAACGTACAATGGGTTCTTTGAGCATTCCGTGATGGTCTACCTCTTTCCAAGAGCAATCTCTTGCCTCTGAATCCATAAGGATGGCGCGAATAACTGCCTTCATATCACCACGTACGCCGTTTCCATTGTTGTTAAATGCAGTAGCAACTCTATCAATATATTCTGGGCTTGGATTGGATTTTACCAACCTTTGAATCAATAATCGACCAATAAAAGGTCCGACATTTGGATGATTGAATAAATTGTCGATGGCATCATTTACATCTTTCATACCCGATTGTCCTGCGGGAACAATTTTTCCTCTTAGTAGACTTTTTGAACCTGTTTGATGCCAGCCTTCATACATTTTCATTGGCTTTGTTAAATCTGTACCCCATATGCCTTCTCCAAAATTATATGGTCCCCAATTAATGGCGCCAGCATCCCAAGCATGGCGAGACCAATTGTCCCCAGATAAGCCTGTAAATATTTTTGCAAATTCTTGAATGTCAAGGTTGTCATATGTTGGAATGAAGTTGCCATTGGCGTCTTTTTTCCTAGTTCCATTATTGTTGAGTTCGTACAAACCAATAGAGAAAAGTTGCATCACTTCTCTTGCATAATTTTCATCAGGAAAACGATTGAGTGTAGGGTTGGCTTTGGGGTTATTCATATGACTTAAATAAAAACCCATTGCAGGATGCATCGTTACATCAAATAATAAATCTCTAAAATTGCCGAAAGCATTGTCATATAAAGTTTCATGAAAATGAACAATGCCCTCAGCATAATCAAACAGGTCGGACTTTGCTGAGATAACAAAAATTTCACTTAATGCAAGGCTTACTCTATCTCTTAAAAGATCATTCCCTTTCATAATTGATTCCCACCACACATACCTGAAAAAACCATAAGTTCCAAAGTCATCAGGTATCAAGCCATCAGCAATGTGTTGATTGTATGCTGCAACAGTTAATGTTTCATCTAAGTGTTCAAGAAAACCATAGTTCCCTTGGTTAAATTGATTGTCTAGCCACTGAGAAAATCCAATTTGCGAGACATTGTTGATGGTTTCAAAATCAGCACCTAAGGTGGCGTGAGCTAAAAACCTGGAGGCACTTTTTTGATCTGGCATTAAACCAGTACCGTTTATGGAGTTAAAACCATTTGCTGATTGGTAGTTGTTGCTGGTGGTGACTTTAACCCCAACCGTATGACCTGAGCCAATGTAATCTTGATATTGCTGTGCATTTATATTGTATCCAATAAATAATATCAGACATGAAAATATTAGTTTTTTCATAATCAGGGAGTTAATTAGAATAAAATATTTGACAGAGGAAGGAATATTCAAAGGTAAACTATTATGTTTTCAGCTATTTTTGTGAAAACAAATATGATTTATTATTTAAAGATATATCCAGTAAAAAATAAGTGTAAGGCAAGTAAAACAGCTTGTTTATTTATAAACTGTTTTTAATAAATTATGATGTGGTCTTTTACAAAGATATGGAATTAGTTTTGAATGAAACTACTGGATTTCAAAGAATTTAACTTGTGTTAAATTTAATATCTATAATATTTTGAAAAACAATTTTATATTTATTTTAAATATTTGCATATCAATTTAATCATAAAACTGCCAAGACAATCCTGCATGAATGGTGCGGTCAAACATTGGGTAGTTTGGGGAAGAGAAATATCCTTCAAAAGCAGAAAGTAGAAAGATATCTTGATTGAGATTTTGCGATTTTACAAAAAATCGTACAGTATTGATTTTCGCATTAATGAAAAAGTCAATGGTTGGATAGAACGATTGTTTGTCTGTTTGTTGTACATAATATTGAGCAATTGAGTTTGAAAAGCTGGGCGAGAAGTAATTACTTCTATAAGAAACCAGAATTCCAATTTGAAAATCTAGTGCATTTTTAAAAACTCGGCTATCATAATATGCGCTGCCATTGTATATAAAACTAGGAATGGCGACAATGTTGGAATTACTGTTTTGTAAAATAATATTTTGATCTATTGTGATTTTTCTCCACTTGAGATTTGTCTGTATTTTTAACTGCTGAACACTGATGGCTTTATCATGTTGTCTGGCAATTTGTATGGTGTCTAAATATGCCCAGTTATTTAAGAGTTGCTGATTGGCTTCTATTGAAAATTTGTTTTTCGGATGAATGTATTTTGCTCCAATTAAAGAATGGTTGTATTTTTTGAAATCATTTCTCCAATTGTGATGATTGGTGTTTAACTCCATAAAGAGATAATCAACCGTTCTATTGGTGCTTTTTAAGTAGGCATTTAATTTTCCAAAAGGAAAAGCGTAAGCGGCATTTGCATCTAATGATATGCTTCCAGATTGATAGCCAAATAAACCAAGTTTTGCCCCAAAGTTATATTGTAATTTTTGACTTGGTAAATTGAATAAATTAAAACTCAAAAAAGCATTTTGTAAATTGTTGTCTAAAACGTATTTGGTAGAATCATTGATGTAGTTTTTAGTTTGTAAATCAATGAACTGATGTGTAAATGCTGCCTTGAATCTATATCCGTAATCAGTGCTGTCTTTTTTAAGTGGGTTTCTGCCATTTAGTAAAAAGGCAAATTCGTTTTCCCAAATACGTTGACGAAGAGAATCATTGGTTTTTGTACTGTCGATATAGGTTGCTGGATACCTTGAAAGATTTGCATTGTTGTCTATGAAAGAATACCTTCTTCTTTCGTGGGCAATTTCGTGGACAATTGACCAAAACGGAATCAACTCTTTTTTGATGACGGTATCAATTCTTGTGCTATCAATAAACTTGTTATTCGCAGCTCCTCGGTTAAATGGATTCTGTATTTCCATTAAGGAGTCGATTGGAACAAGGTTTGTAGAATCCGCAATGGTTGTATCTGGAATAGCTATTTTTACAGTATCAATTACAATTCGTTCATATTGATGTCCACCACTGTAAGACTGACGAAAACTTATTTTACGATTGTTTTCATCATTTCGTGCGTTTGGAAGGTTTGGATTTAATAGCCCTTTGACAAGTGAGCTGTATTGCCAAATATCATCATCGTCAATTCCACCGTTTTGCTCTAATTTGTATTTGTTATTGATTACAGAAAACCAATTTTGATAACGCTTATTCAAACTTTTATACCAAGTACCTACAGCAAGATTTTGTACGCTTGCTTTTTGTCTTGAATAAATGCCATCTGAACCAATAACTCTATAATCTGCTGTGATGTTTAGATTCTCCTTTATGTTTTGACTGTGCAAAATATTGAAAGTACTTTGATCAAACAATCCCCAATTGTATTGTGCCTCGGTGTATGGTACAGCGGTATAAAAATGTTTGATGTTTCCTTTTCTAAATTCGTAAGCACTTAAATTATTAAACCCCCAATTGAAATTTAGTGATGAATTTTGTTTGAGTGTTAATGGTAATTGGTATTGACCGATATTGCTCAACCAAGTATAGTTTCCCAACTCTTTTTCAAGTGGATTGTAATTGTAGAAATTCGTTATTGATGTATCAGGGTTTTGGTAGACTGGAAAATCCAGGTCATAGGTAAAGTTTATTTTTTGTATTCTTTTTGGAATGTTTAACGTGTCCTTTACTAATTCAATTTTGTTTGGACCGTCCTGTGCATTTATTATTAAGTCAAAAAAGCATAAATATAGAATTACCAATAAGCATTTAAAAATGAGTTGATTTGTATTGTTATATTTAATAGAAATTATTTCCACTCTTTTTCCAAATCGTAAGGAACAAATACAAAGTTCATGTCTTCAGGTGTCAATAGAAAATAACAAATGTAATCGTTTGGATCTTTAAATATCTTTGTAAACTCCAGTGCTTTTTCTTTATCTAAAAATCCCAATTGAACCATCTCTTCTAACAGACTTACATTGTAAGAATAATTAGATAAAATATCTGTTTGTTTTAGAATGATGCGTCCGAGTTTGATTGCCTCCGTTTCTTTGTGTGCTATAAACACAGGATATTTAGAAACTTTATTTTTTCTAATTTCTTCAGATACTTTTTTGATGTATGTTCCAACTTTTTTTTGATCTTCTCTAAGCTGGAATAGTTTTTCTTCGTAGGTCATTTTCAAAATTTGCGTTCCAATAAAACAACATTTTCAATGTGATAAGTGTGTGGGAACATATCAACGGGTTGTATTTTTTTTATTTCATAATGTTCTGTCATAAGTGCCAAATCTCGTGCTTGCGTTGCTGGGTTGCAACTTACGTAAACGATACGAGGTGGCATTATTTCCAATATATTTTTAACGACATCTCCATGCAGACCCGCTCTTGGTGGGTCTGTAATAAGCAAGTCGGGCTGACCGTGTTTATCTACAAACGATTTATTAAATTCATTTTTTACATCTCCTACCACAAATTCACTATTATTAAGATTATTTTCTTGTGCATTGAACTTAGCATCTTTGATTGCGTCTGCTATTTCTTCAACACCAACAACTTTTTTGCAATAACGAGCCATAAAAAGCGCAATGCTTCCCGTTCCTGTATAAAGGTCATAAACAGTTTCATTTCCTTTTAGATCTGCAAAATCTCTAACAACAGAATACAAATTTAAAGCTTGGTATGGATTGGTTTGGAAAAATGATTTTGGACTGATTTTAAATTTAAGTTCTTCCAAATATTCATCAATAAAACCTTTGCCTTTCCAGCAAATTATTTCTTGATCAAAAATTGTATCATTGAGTTTTTGATTGATGACATAATGCAAAGAGGTGATTTCAGAAAACTTTTCATCAAGGTGTTTCATGATAGCCTCAATGTTTTCATGTTCTGGTTGGGCAACACTCAATATAACCATCAACTCGCCTTTGATGCTGGAACGAATGATGAGGTTTCGGAGTAAGCCCGTATGATTCATCAAATCGTAAAAAGTTAAATCGTTTTCAAAGGCAAACTCTCTGACAGCATTTCTGATTTCGTTTGAAGGACTTTCTTGAAGATGACATTCGGTTATGTCTACAATTTTGTTGAACATTTTAGGAACGTGAAAACCAACTGCATTGGGTTGTATTATTTCGGCACCAGTTTCTGCTTCTTCTAAGGTAATCCAACGTTTGTTTGAGAAGGTAAACTCAAGTTTGTTTCTAAAATTTTTAATTTTAGCAGAGCCTAAGATTGGCAACATGGAGTCGGCATTTAATTTGCCTATTCTCTCAAAATTATCTCTGACAATTTTTTCTTTAAATTGCAATTGCTTTTCGTAGCTCAAAAACTGCCATTTGCAACCACCACAACTTTCAAAATGTTGGCAAAAAGGGGGTATTCTATCAGGTGATTCCTTGACCAAGTTATAGACAAAGCCTTCTGCATAGCTTTTTTTGTTTTTCTTAATTTTGACATCAACAATATCGCCAGGAACAGCATTTTCAACAAAGATGACTTTGTCATCTTTTCTTGTTAAGCCTTTTCCTTCGGCAACTAAATCAGTGATTTCAAGCGATTCTAATATTTTTCTTCTGCGTCTTCCCATGTGAGCGCAAAGTTAACAACGCTTTTGCAGTTATGCTTCACAAGGCGAAAATTTCTCTAGACTTAGCATTGAATAATAAAAATGTCAAAAAATGCATAAATCAATAAAATACTTACTTGTTTGATGTAATCTATAAGTACTCTTCCTTATCTTTTCAGCTCAATGGAATTCACAAAGCACAAATATTTATTTTTCGGGATAATATCCTTCCTGATAACAGTGATACAAAGACTGTTTGATGCTGTAGGATATCCATTTCCAGTGTTTTGTTTTAATGTTCCTTTGGTCGCTTCTATTGTCTTTCACATTTTATATTTTAGACAAATATTTAATGCCAGAAGTATTTACAATGTCGAAAAACTATTCATTCGACTTACGAAAGTTGGATTGGCAGCATTGATAATTACATTTATACCTTCCGTTTTAGTTTACTTGAGAGCTACGCCCAAGCTTATTCAGCTCTTTGAATTATTTGGGTTTTATGGATTTATGTTTTTTAGTATTTATTTGTTGATGGGCTTTTATAAACTATCCTTATTAAATGATTCTAAATTGGTAAGACGAAACTGGGACTTGTTTTTGGTATTGGTTTCTGCTGCTGCTTTGTTGTATATAGAATCGGCACATTTTCCCAAACTCTATTCGAGCTTTTTAATGGTAGCATGCTTTTTAGTGGGTTTGCCATTGGTGTTTAAGATAAAGTGGATTGCATTTATAAATATGAAAATGCGATGGTTGAGTATTTTATTTTTGTTGTCATTGATGTTTTTAGGATTGGGAATTTTACAGTTTAGTTTTCATTACAATTTACCCAACTACATTAGTGACACGCCAGGAGCAATGTTTTTTTTAATTGTGTTGAATTTTGAGATAACATACATTATTATTTCAATATTAGCACTTCTTTTTAATATGCCTATTGCATCTGTTACAGAAAAGTTGGCGGAAGAAGTAAAAAGTATTCAGCAAATAAACCAATCGGTAATTAAAAAAGCACCGATAGAAGAAACTTTTAATTTACTATTTACCAGATGCTATAAAGATACAGAAGCAAATGCTGGATGGATGATTTTGGAAAAAGAGGAGGGAGTTGAAAATGTAACTTTCTATACAGGAAGCGTTTTTGAAAACGAAGTGGCATTTTACAATGAATCATTAAAAATAAAATCAAAAGCAATTGAATTTCCAAACAAATCTTACCATTATTTTAGAAATTTAAATAAAAATATTTCACTAGAAAAATTTGATAGATACCAATCATTATTGGTGTTTCCAGTATTTTCAGAAGAAAAATTTCAAGGAGCTATTTGTTTGTTAAAAAAGGAAGTTGACAGTTTTGATGAATACCAAATTCAGTTGGCACAGAGTTATATTGATCAGGTACAATTGGCATTTGAAAATCAGGCATTGATTAGGGCATCCATCGCTTCTGAACGAGTTAAAAAAGAAATGGAAATTGCGAGAGATGTTCAAAGGCAATTATTGCCGATGGATTTTCCAGAGTCTCCAGATTTTGAAATGACAGCTTACTGCGAAAGTTTGTTAGAGGTTGGAGGAGATTATTTTGATTTTATAATGTTGGATGATAAGCGACTGGCGTTGATCATTGCGGATGTATCTGGGTCGGGTGCTTCGGCGGCTTTTTATATGGCACATTTAAAAGGTGTTTTTCAGGCATTGGCTCAGCTAAATTTTCCAGTAGCAACATTTTTAGAATTTGCAAATGAGGCTTTGTCTCGCTGTTTGGCACGGCGTGTGTTTATTACCTTAACATATTCCTTATTTGACTTTGGAAAAAGGAAATTATTATATGGTAGGGCAGGGCATACTCCTTTATTGTATTTTGATAGTATTTTGAAAGAAGCGAGGTATTTTGAGGACAAAGGTTTGGGTTTGGGCATTGTAAGAGATGAATCTTATGCAAAGTTTGTCAAACAATATGATAAAAAATTCAATCCAGGTGATATTTTTGTTTTGTTTACAGACGGGATAATCGAAGGGCGTAATGATTCCACCCAAAAGGAGTATGGATTGGAAAGATTGAGAAAAGTTTTAGAAGAAAATGCAGATTTAGCCGTTGATAAATTGAAAAGTGCTATTTTAACGGATATATACAAATACATTAATACCCAAAAAATACCTGATGATCACACTATTATTGTGGTCAAAATAAAAGAAGGTTAAGAAAATAGATGAAAAATTGTTGATAATCATCAGATTGTAGGCAATTTAAACTTTTAACATTGGTAAAAAGGGTTTAAATTTATATAACATTTTAATAAACAGTGGATAAACTCAAAATAGAAAAGCAGGTTAATAAAGAATTGTTGATGCTCAAAATTTCAGGAGAACTGGATGCCAGCACTGCAATTAAGTTAGACGATGAAATTAATGGTGCTCTGGAATCCAATCAAATTAATATTTTGGTTGATTGTGGCGATTTGAATTATATTTCATCTGCAGGTTTTGGAGTATTTGTCTCATATATTAAAGATTTGCAAACCAGAGCGGGCAAATTTGTTTTGTATAATTTAAGTAACAATGTTTTTGAGACTTTTAAGATATTAGGTTTAAACGATTTACTAACCATAGCCGATACAGAAAAAGAAGCCAAGTCTTTTTTTGATAAAATATGAAACAGGAGCTAAAAATATCCTGCCGAAAAGAATGTCTTAGCGATATACGAGCATTTGTCAATGAATCGCTCGCTCATCTAGACATCAGTGATTCTTTGCTTTACAAAATTGTACTAGCAGTGGATGAGGCTTGTTCTAATGCCATTATCCATGGAAACAATTGTGATGAAAGCAAAGAAATAAATGTTGAGTTAGAAGTAATTGAGCAGATATTGAAGGTTAAGATATTTGATATCGGAGAATATACCCAAAACTATAAGGAAGTTGGTGCAATCAGTTTGGAGGATCACATAAATAACAAAGACAAAGGTGGTTTGGGTCTGAAATTAATCTTATCTATAATGGATGAAGTTGAGTTTTATACCAAAAATCATCTAAATATTTGTCAGTTAGCCAAGGAGTTGGCTTGATTTAATATTTACAAATCCTCTATATTTTACCTTGTTTGTTAAAGATTCTTTACAAAATAGTTTTACCTAGTGAAAAAAAAGCTTACTTTTGCGTTCTAATCCAGAAATGGTCCTATAGCTCAACTGGATAGAGCAGCTGCCTTCTAAGCAGCAGGTTTCAGGTTCGAGTCCTGATGGGATCACCTTTAGAATTTAATACCCGTTGATAATCAGTAGATTGTTAACGGGTTTTTTTGTTTTTCAACACTGGGGTTGACGGTATTTTTTTGTAAATCTGCTGTTACAGAAAATTTCAAAAACAAAATTGCAGATTTTGTCAAATGAATATTGTGTTTTTTACCTTGTAAAAGACTCGCCAGCTTTCTATAGGAAGAAGGCACCTAGTAATACAAATTGTTGAAAAAAGCAAATTTTTTTAAACTACAAAAATTAAATCCTGACTTTGGACATCTTTCTGTGGTATTAATCGTTTATTTTTATGCCTAAAAAGTGTTTTTACTATGTATAATGCTTCCGCCTTATGGGCTTTCTTTTCTTTTGAGCTGTTATTGCCTTTATTGGTTTTTTTAGGAAAAGAATAATGGTCATTGAATAACAAATTATTACTCATTCCACCTTTTCTATTTTGGGTTTTTATGCCCTGTGTCGTAGGGATTTGTTTTTTACAAAGTTTACTCTACACCATAAGAATTTGATTAGCAATGCACTTTTAACAACGTTTATCACTTTTGCTACATTAACAATCTCTAGCAATTCAACACCTCCATTTTACAGTTATAAATAAATTATAAGACTGAGTTAATTGTCAAATACAAGTTAAGTGCTAACACGGAACAATAATCTGTTTTTTGATGGACATTAAGCTTTGATAATGATGGATTTTTCACTTATGACAAACTAAAAATATATTAAATATTTGACATATATCAAATATAATCAATTATTTGAATATGTGGAAAAATTGAATTTGTTGCCTTATATTAAGGGTCAAGTTATGTATGCCAAGTTGTAATTTTGCTGAATCATTCAGCTACAACAAATTTTAAATTGTGTGTTTTTGTAATGTGATTTTCACTATTTGAAAATTCATTTGACTTTTGAATTTATTTCAAAAGAAGGAGAAAATATTTATTATGTTCAAGTTAGCCCCCGCATCATTTGAGCAACTGGATGTTAAATCAACTATTTATCAACCACTGCTATTCGACTTATCAGACGTGTCTGATATGCAGGACTTAGAACGCATTCTAAGCGTTGAACAAGGGGTAGTTGTTTATGATCAAATTAAATCTCAAATTCGCGAATTAATTACTTGCCAAAATCCCACTCAAAAACTTACAGAAACTGAATATGAATCCCTATCAAGGAAATTGTTAAATGGGTTTTCTTATCAAGAGTATGGCAAGTGGGTTTTGTATCCTTGGTCAAAGCGATTGGTACATATATTACCTGAAAAAGAGTTTGTTCAATTGAGAACATCTAGAAATCATTTTAAGATAACGCCACAAGAACAAGCTGTTTTGGCTACAAAAAAAGTAGGTATTATAGGGCTTTCTGTGGGTAAATCTGTTGCACTTACAATGGCAATGGAGCGCAGCTTCGGCGAAATAAGACTGGCTGATTTTGATGAACTAGACTTGAGTAACCTCAATAGAATTTGTACCTCTATCCATAATTTGGGAACAAACAAGGCAATTCTAACAGCCAGAGAAATAGCAGAAATAGATCCTTACTTAAGTGTAAAATGTTTTATTAAAGGGATCACTGCTAATAATATAGACGATTTTTTTGAACAAGACGGAACGCTTGATCTTTTAATTGAAGAATGTGATGACTTTGAAATCAAACTGTTGGCAAGAGAAAAAGCAAGGTCGCTCAAGGTGCCAGTAGTAATGGATACAAGTGACAGAGGGTTGGTAGATGTTGAACGATTTGATCTTGAACCAGATCGCGCAATTTTTCATGGAAAGTTGGACAACATAAACAGAGCATCCCTTGGCAATTTATCCAATGAGCAGAAGGTTTTGGTGGCACTGAAAATGTTGGGTGTTGATACACTTTCTCCTAGAATGAAAGCTTCAATGTTGGAGATCAATCAGCAAATTAAAACCTGGCCGCAATTAGCTACTTCAGTTGTTTTGGGGGGAGCCATCGCTGGAAATGTTTCTAGGAGAATTTTTCTAAATCAGTTTAATGAATCAGGGAGGTACAATGTTGATATTAATGAATTAATCTGTGATCAATACAATGATCTAAATGCTGACTTGAATAAATCGGATTTGTCAGACAATTGGAAAGAAAAACTTGTTGAACGAGCAAAGACTTATGATTTAGCAAAGCACAAACATAGACTTTATTTAGAAGATCATTTAGTAGAAGAGTTAATAAATGCAGCCATACTTGCTCCATCTGGTGGAAATGCACAGCCTTGGTTTTGGATTCAACACAAAAGTATTTTGTTTTTGTTTTACGATCCCAAATCGCCAAAAACTTTCCTTGATTGCAACTTTACTGGGACTAGGCTTGCGCTTGGTGCTGCTTCGGAAAACTTAACCATCAAAGCCAATAAACTGGGCTTGTCAGTCAACGTTGAACTGTTAAAACCTAATCAAGCTCCATTGACAGCTGTATTTAGTTTTAATGAAATTTCTGATGTTAGTGAGCGGATTATGGATAATGAAATTCTTAATGAATTTATATCACTAAGGGTTACCAATAGGAGGTTAGTAAAAAGAGTGTCTTTGAGTAAAGAAAAGTTAAATTCACTAAAATCTGTTCCAAGTAATGAATACAGCTTGCAGTTTGTGGACTCTGTTGGACCGATTTATGAATTGAGTGAGATATTGGGGAGAGTTGAACGAATTAGAATTATGCATCAACAAGGTCATAAAGATCTGTTTGATGAGATTCGCTGGACCAAGGAGGAAAGTGAACGCACCAAAACTGGAGTCGATCTCAGAACGGTAGATGTGAAGGCTTCTGAAACTTTAGCTCTTAGATTAGCAGAAGATCCTGAAGTGATAAAACTGATGAAGGACTTTGGAGGCGGAGCAGGTTTTGATAAAATGACTGTGGATACAATAAAGTCTGCCTCTGCATTGGGATGTTTATTTGTTCCAAGAGGCAAAGATTTTTGGGAAATTGGCAGAGTGATACAAAGAATTTGGCTGAAAGCAAACCAATTGGGAATTGCATTTCAACCCGTAACAGCTTGTACTTTTCTGTTTAATCGTTTATTGAGCTTTAAAGGAGAAGATTTTAATGACAATGAAGTTGAAAAGTTAACTGAAGCTCTATGTGACTTTCAAAAAATATTCGGTTTCAATATAGTAAAAAGTGTGCCGGCCTTTTTGTTTAAATTATCAATAGCACCTGATCCGTCAGTGAAATCACTGAGGCTGCCTTTAGATTGCGTATTTAAAAAAATCTAAAAAAATATTTGGAAAATTCCAAATACGAAAATACCCTTTCAAAAACATAGCGGCAATCTATTTGGATTGTGTGCATTGTATTTGTTTAACCCCAATCTCAGCAATAACTAGTTTATTGCTTGGTAAAAACTGAATATGGAAAATAATAGTACTAGAATATTTAAACCTTACACGGACCTTGTCATGACTCAGAAATTGATTCAAGCCCATGACATTGTGCTTGATGAATTTGAAGTTAAATCAATTGTAAAAAATGATTGTTGGTTGGATCATCAATCGGTATATTTATTTGTTTTGGAAAATGAGAAAAAAGAATTACTTGGCGGTTGTCGCATGCATTTGTACTCTGGTAGGGAAAAAATGCCTATGGAAAATATAGACAACTATTTCAACCAAAATATCTATCATTTTTTTAAAGAAGGAACAGCAGAAATAGCGGGATTGTTTCTTGCCAAAGAAGCCAGACGCCGTGAAAATTTTAATATGCTTTTCGAGTGCTTTATCAATTTTGCCATTGGACTTGGGCTTAAGGAGTTAATAGGTATTGCTTCAAAACAGACTGTGAAAACTTGCCTTAAATTTGGTTTTAAATGGAATCAATCAGTAACACAAGATTCTGTTCTTTTTTATCCGAATAAAAAGCAACATTCTTATTTTGTTCACTGCAATTTGCACAATTACTTACGTGCTAAAAATAATAATGAGAACTTGAATGATGTTTCTGCGCAGAATGTTGCAGGAAGGGCCTTCCGCTTTTATAAATAGTTTTAAGTATTTGGACATAAGTAATCGAGTATTCAGAAGACGGTTCGACATTCGGAAAAAAAATTATTATCAATCTGTTGTGCGGTAGCAGGTTAATGAAGGGAGATTATGTAAAAGTAACCCCATCTGTTTTATCTGAAAAAACAAAAGAGATAGTCAAATATGACGATCTCTTTTTATGTAATTTATGAAAAGGGTATCAAATAATATAGCTAATATTGGGAATTGAATATTTCAGGATCGGGAGACTTTCATCAAATTGACTCCAGCCACCCGATTGAACAAGAGAATAAGTCACCTAACTGTTTAAATCATATATTTAATTATCGTTAGGCGACTCATTTTCTTGACTCTTTCAAATATGAAGTAAATTTGCAACATAATTGTTTAATTTCCAACCACAAAAAAGCTGAAAAAACTATTGAAAATAAGCACGTTATATAATGATATTATTTAGTGTTATTATGTGTAAATAATTAATCAGTAATATATTAACTAGCTTGTTGTTAATTGAATTATTCTACTTAATTTTATAAATTATTAGGCTTGAAATTTGAAATGTAAATTTTCCTTTCTTCTTTTGAATTTAAGCATTGAATTGTTTTGCTACTTGATTTTGAATCAGAATTTTTTGGATTTTAGTATTTGTTGAAATGACAAACAGTAAGCTTATTGAATACCTGAATTCGCTAAGTTTTTCAGAAATGAAGGACTTTGGTAAGTTTATAGGTAAGATCTCAGTTAGAGAGTCAAAAGACTTGAAGTTGTTTTTTAATTATTTGAAAAAATTGCATCCAAATTTTACTTCAGTGAATATTGAAAAAAAATTTGTTGCACAAAAGGTTTTTCCCAATGACTCAAATAATGTAAAGAAGGTATTGAATCTTATCTATAAGGTTAGCAACTTGTTTGAGGAATTTTTGGTAAACGAAGAGTTGAAAAATAATGAAACTGAGAAAAACTTTCTTTTACTGGAAGCATTAAAAAAGCGCAAACTAAACAAATATTTTTTTAGAAAAATTAATCAAATCAAAGATGATTGGAACAAAGATAAGCCAAATGGAGTAGAGCATTTGCATCATCTATATCGTTTAAACCAAACCAGCTTTACACATCCCGATTATTCATTGATTAAGGACATGCCCATCAATCATAGCAGTTTGATGAGCGATATTGATCGTTATTATTTTGCAGTAAAACTGTATTGGACACTGTGTAATTTTAATACCAATAATTATGTCATCAATACCGAAAATGACCTGAAAACAAATGAGTATCTAATTGAAGAAATTATTGAACTTTCTACCGAAGATACTTTTGCTCAGACCCCCCAAATCGCTCTTTTTAGTAAGTTATTGGCAGCTTTCAAGCAAAACGACTTTAGTAATTACTCAGACATCAAGTTGGATTTTGTTTCGAACCATCAGTTGTTTAAAAATTTTGAGAAAAATGATTTGTTGGCCTTTCTTACCACTGCTTGCTATGAAAACTATAAATTAGGCATTCCAAATGCATTATCAGAGCTGTTTGAGCTGAACTGTTTTGCTATCGAAAATAACTTTGTTTTCCATGATGGATACATTCCAAATGAGCATTTCAGAAACATTGTTTTTATTGCCTGTGCAGCTTCTGAACTTGAATGGACTGAAAAATTCATTCAAGATTATGGTCATTATCTCCCTGAAAATGATCGCAAAGATACTTTGATAATTACAAATGCTTCTTTGGCATTTTATAAAAGTGAATTTGAAGTAGCATTACAATTGTTAGCCACTGTAAAATTTCAAAACTTATTCTACGGCTTGCATGCCAATAGTATAAAATTGCAATGTTATTACGAGCTGGATGGATATGATGAACTGTTTCTGAACCTCGCTAAGTCTTTTTATATGTTCCTAAATAGAAAAGATGCATTTTCAGATTCAATAAAGGAGTCGTTTTCAAACTTTATTTTTTTCTCTAAAAAGCTCAAGAAGGCACAGTTTTCTAAAGGTAAAAATTTAAATGACTTGTTTGAGCAAATTAACAATACTCAAAACATTGCGCACAAGAGTTGGATAAATAGTAAAGTTGAAGAATTCAAATCAAAGAATGAATAATTGTAATAAAAAAGCCCAAAAAATCAATGAGACAATTTGGACTTTTATTATAATGGGGTTTTCAATATTTCAAGTAATTGGACATAAGTAATCGAGCAAATCAGAATAGATATTTTTTTGATTTACTCGATTATTTTTGTCCGAGTATTTAAAAAAGATCAATGGATGTTTGCATATGAGAGCCTCAATATTTAAAT